>JAEWJV010000367.1 GCA_023386395.1 Bacteroidota bacterium | reverse complement strand
TATGGTTATAAACATGCGGGGCTTATGCAGGTTTGCATTGGCACCATGGTGCTGATTTAACGTGAATGGGAGGGTTGTGCGGGAAGCGGCATACCGGGCGCTAACGGGCAGGGAAACTGCAATGGCTTCAAATTGATTAAACACGTTTCCCCGTCTGCCTTTGATATAGATAAGTTGTGTAATGAAGCACATGCCTTACAGTTTAACATTGCCGTTTTCGTCAAGTTCCCAAAACGGATTGTAAGCAACTTCAAACAAATGTCCGTCCGGGTCTTTGAAGTAACCGCTGTAACCGCCCCAATAAACTTTCTGCGCAGGTTTCACGATCGTTGCGCCAAGCTTTGCAACTTTTTTTAAAATTTCGTCCACTTCTCTTTCTGATTTGGTGTTGTGCGAAATTGTTAGTCCCGAAAATGTTGTTGGTTGATATTTTAAAGTTGTATCGTCTGCAAGTTCGTGCCGGGGGTGTAACGCTAAAATAATCCCGCCCAGGTCAAACAGGGCGAAATTATCCATGCTTTTACCTGACTTTTTCCAACCAAGTCCTTTTTCGTAGAAGTCTAACGATTTTTGTAAGTCGTCAACTCCAAGTGTTATTAAATGAAGTTTTTGTCGCATTGGCCTGTCGTTTTTAAATTGTCCGTTACACTTGCATCCAACTGTCCGGGCCTGGCACAGTGGCGGCTTGATAGCATTACCATTGATCCGAAGCACTAAAGTTCAAATGTAGCAACAATGTTCATACAAAGAGCTTCACCGTCATCACGTCAATCGCCTGTTACAGGCCGTGTTTTTTGCCAGTCGTTATGTTGTTATCTATTTTCGTCCTGTAGCTTGCTGTATTATTAATTCCGGTTGGTGAGGACACCAACCGGTAGGAATGTAGCAACAATGTTCATACAAAGGACTACAGCCGCCATCACGCCAATCGCCTGTTACAGGCAGTGTTTTTTACCAGTCGTTATGCTGCTATCTATTTTCGTCCTGTAGCTTGCTGTATTATTAGTTCCGGTTGGTGAGGACACCAACCGGTAGGAAAATGTAGCAACAATGTTCATACAAAGGACTACACCCGCCATTACGACAAACGCCTGTTACAGGCCGTGTTTTTTACCAGTCGTTATGTTGTTATCTATTTTCGTCCTGTAGCTTCCTGTATTTGTGCCGGATAGCGTTCGCCAACGATTTTAATCGTGGTCAGTGCCGAATTTATTTTGCCTAATTCGCCTGCCGTCAATGAAATATTTACAGCACCAATGTTTTCTTGTAAGCGGTTCAATTTTGATGTACCAAAAATTGGAACAATGAAAGGCTTTTGGGCCAACAGCCAGGCTAATGCAACCTGTGCCGGCTTAGCATTTTTTTCTGTCGCAATGGAAATAACCAAATCAACCAGGGCCTGGTTGGCTTCCCTGTTTTCTTTGCTGAAACGCGGTGAAAAATTTCTGCCGTCTGTTTTATCAAACCCGGTGCCCGCATTGATTGTTCCTGTCAAAAATCCTTTGCCTAACGGGCTGAAAGGAACAAAGCCAATCCCCAATTCTTCCAATGTAGGAATGATGTCAGCTTCGGGTTCACGATAAAACATGGAATACTCACTTTGCAGCGTCGTTACCGGCAAAACAGCATGCGCCCTGCGAATGGTTTCAGCCGTTGCTTCCGATAAACCAAAATGTTTTACTTTACCTTGTTGAATTAAATCTTTTACCGTTCCTGCAACGTCTTCAATCGGCACATTCGGGTCAAAGCGGTGCTGGTAAAACAAGTCAATTGCGTCAGTTCTTAAGCGCTTCAAAGAGGCTTCGGCTACGGCTTTTATGTTTTCGGGGCGGCTGTCTAACCCTAACAGCATTTTGCCTTCTTTGAAACCAAATTTGGTGGCGATCTTTACTTCATTACGAAATGGTTCAAGCGCTTCGCCCACCAATAATTCATTTTCGCCATAGCCTTCTGCCGTGTCAAAAAACGTAATGCCGCATTCAACTGCCGAACGGATTAATTTTATGTTTTCTTCTTTTGCGGGTGCATTTGGGAAACTTAATCCCATAGCACCGAAACCCAATGCAGACACTTCTAAACCGTTGTTTCCTAATTTTCTTTTTTCCATTTTATTGATTTTAAAATTTGACACCGTAAAAGTTGTTCAATAAAAAATGGAATCATTTGCCATTTGGCAAAAAGCGATTTTAGCTGATATTTTTTCTTATCCGGCTCAATGAAGATTGCGTAACTCCAAGGTAAGAGGCGATGAATGATAAGGGCACACGATTTACCAATGCCGGGAATTTTTCAATAAAATCAAGATAGCGTGTAGTTGCATCCTGCGAAACCAATTCACTTCTTCTTGCCATTTTTTCGCTGTGATATTTAGCAATTATTTTTTGAAGAATAGCGTCCCAGCCAATTATAGTTTCGGCAATTTCTTTCCAATCCTGTTTTGAAAAAACAACCAGTTTGCAATCCATAATTGCTGAGAGATATTCAGAAGGCGTATAAATTTCGTCAATCGTGTTGCCCGATAAAATCAAATGGTTTTCATCAATAAAATAACGTGTAATTTCTTCGCCTTTGTTGTTGTAATAAAATACACGGATAATACCATCCGTAAGAAATCCAATTTGTCTAACTGTTTTTCCCGCTTCCCAATAATAGGCGTCTTTGCGAAGTTCTATTTCTGTCGCCTTGCTTTTTATTAGCTCAATTTGTTGCTTGTTCAAATTGCCAAATTGCAACACATACTCAATAAATTCTTCCATTCAGCAAAGTTAGAAGTTGCTGTTTGTTGAGCATTTGTCATTTGGCAAAAATGCAGGTGATGTTTTATTTTGATTTACCACCATTCTTTCATCCATCATGTCAGAAAGTTTCCCCGCATTTCTTTTTATACGCTTACCCTGATGCTTCAATCAATGCTCCCCGGTTTCGCCACCCTGGTTTGGTGATATTGGGTTAGAACTTACTTCTGTATGCCGTATTTGGCCGCCTAAATAACCCGTTCTTGTAACTAATACGAAGCTAATCAGTGAAACAAATAAAACAACTACAGCAATGGGTCTTGTAAATTTAGATTTTCTTGAAGTAAGAAAAAGTCCAACAATAGAAGTAACACCAAGTACAATCAATGATATTAATGCTATGACCGCAAAATCTTCGTGTTGCTCAACTAAATTTTTTGAGACTCCTGCAATATTCTCAACGGTTTCTTCGGCTGCTTCACCGGTTGAATATCCAATGCCAGCACCAATTGAAGAGATAATGAAAAGAATGTAAGCAGCTATCTTTGTATGGTTACTTTTTGTCCATAGCCCATAGCCTAACACAAGTGCGCCCAATATTGAACCGAAAATCGGAAGATGGGTTATCAATAAGTGTATGTGTGTCTGGTCCATAACATTTGATTTTCTCAAAATTCTTTTCTTTATTTTATTAAAACAATGATTGAGGTCATCAAAGAAGGTGATTTGTATCGCTGTGAATTATTGCACACAACGTTAAAGCATGGCAATAGCGATTGGTCCTAATACTCATACTAATTTGAAAAACATACGAAAATTGTCAGATGAAGGCTATTGAAAGCCAAACCCTTACTGTTCCAGTCGGTTGATATCCTCACCATAGCCTCACCTGTGAGTTGACAGCCAGGTGCTATCGTTTGCTTTTGTGGTATAATTCCAAAGCAGCTCCTCGTTAATTTTGCCTTTATAAAATATCTGCCCTCTTATGTCTTTCCATTTATAATCGTAGTAAGTTAAAACTTGTTTGATTGCGTTGCGTTGCTTTTCCGTAAGCGGATTTAGGTCAGTTGAAAATTTTCCATTGCCATTGTTATTATACGTTGGAAAGTATTCAAAATAATCGCCGGTTAAACCGGCTTGCTTAAACCAAATGTTTTTAAAATAATCCTTATCGCCAACAGCGTAAGCCCAATCACTTTTTTGTTTTATCAAGCCGCCATTTGTTCTGTAAGAAAGTGCACTGTCCCCTTTAAACTGAATCGTTAAAAAATACGCTGGTAAAAACTTATGCGGCCCTTTGGCGCTTGAATTATTCCAACTGTCAATAAAGTCTGAGGTCTGGTCATTTGTTAGCCGCAATGCAACAGTGTCAAACTGTTTGCGGATTTCAACATAGCTAATTAAGTTTTTGTCCACCTTTTGCCTGTCGTTAAAGGCGCCTGTGCAGGACGTAAAAAAAATGGTTATGATTACCAGGAACTGTTTCATAAGCCTGGGATAACGGTTGGCTATTGGTAGGGCAGAAGAACAATAAGCACAAATGTTGAATAGTAGCATTTCACCCGCTTTCTTGTCAGTTCGTTTATTATGCATTCACCCTTTTATTTCTATTTTATCAAATTAATGTCAGTAGGTACCCTAACAAAGAGCCACCCAAAACTATGAACACGGTATTTATTTTCCTATAACCAAATGTCAGAATAATGCTTGTAACAGCTATGACAATTGTTCGCCAGCCGGTAATGGCTTCCCACTATCGGTCAGCCTCGAGACACCAATCGGTAGGGGGGCTATGACAATTGTTCGCCAGCCGGTAACGGCTTCCCACTATCGGTCAGCCTCAGGACACCGACCAGTAGAGAATTTATTCACACACTATAGAGATTAATTCCGGTTGGTGGGGACACCAGCCGGTAGGGAAATAGACAACGTTATTACCGGGTTTTTATATGCTTCAAGTGCTTTTAAACGGTTGGAAATTTTTTCCTGCCATTCGTTGGTTATTCCACCCACCTGGTATGTATTGTCTTTGTCATAATTATCCTGCTCTGCTTCTTCATCGGCTGATGTCTTTTCATAAATTGCTTTTGCATCTGAAAGCGATTTTGCGTTTTCAATATCGCGCCGCAGGATGCGTGCATATATTTCACAAATATCAAAATGCCCTTGTTCATGTTTGAGCTCTGTTGTGTCGCCATCATCTTTAATCCAGGATAAACTTCGTTTCATTCCAGCCCTGATTGTAAATGTTGTTTTATTATGCTCTGCTAAAAAATGAACGTCAATGCTTTTAACAATAGCACCAAGTTTATGTGTCAGCATGTTCGGGGTTGCTTCATATAAAGTAGTATCACTTTTAGTTGGCTTTCCTTTAAAATCCTCAAAGACCAGGCGATGATTTTGAGACCAATACAATGTGTCACCGGCATTTTGCGCCCGGGCGTTTAGTTTACAAAAAACGCACAGGCAAAGCAGCGTAAGATGAAACGGCCTTAAGCATTGATGCATGGTTAAAAATGTTTTCGTTGTTGTTTCCGGGATGCTGCATAAAGGTTTGCGGCAAGCCTCCTTGTGTAATGTTTTATGAAAACAATATAGCTGAGATTATTTGAATAATGCCGGTAAAATATAATCTGAAAGCATCTTGTTTACCTGTGTGTGGGCGTAAGACTGGCCGTAGGCTGTTGCCGTTATCACAATTACCAGGGGTTGGTCTTTAAAAATAATAATATAATTTCCTCCATTACCTGCACAATAGTATGCTTCATAACTTTTATTGTTTGCCCGGAATGTTTTATTCCAAAACAAATAACCGTAAAACTCATTGTTTCTGCCTGCTATCTGCTTTTGTTTGGTGAAGGTCTTTCTCACCCATTCTTTTGGTATTACTTGCTTACCGTTCCATACGCCGCCATTTTTATATACCTGCCCATATTTTGCAAAGTCCAGTGCATTCATCTGGATACCTCCCGCTGTGTTAGGCACATGCTGTGGTGTATATTGCCACTTGTAGTTTGATATGCCTAATGGCTTAAATAGCTTTTCGCTGGCATATTGCTCAAGCCCGCCGGGAACGGTTTTGTTTAAGATGTCTCCTAAAACTACCACGCCTGCTGTAAAATAATGCCAGTTGCTGTTAACAGTATCTTTCTTAATCGGCAGGTCCAGTGTAAATTTCACCCAGTCGTCTGTTGGATACATATTTTCCTCATTGCCGGGGGAATTGCCATCTTCATCATCACCGTTAAAAACAGCACTCATGGTAAGCAAATTTTTGAGTGTTACCTTTTCTTTCCATGGGGAATAATTTTTAAAAGCATGTAAGTTGTAGAACGCTTTCAGCTGTTGGTTTTCAGAGTGTAAATAATTTTCATGAATGGCTATGCCTGTAATGGTTGAAGCGAATGACTTTCCCACCGAGCGGGGATCGTGCAAGGTATTACGGGTTTCACCATTAAAATATTCCTCCATCAATAATTTACCCTTTTTAATAACGACGATACTGCTTATCTTTTTAAACACGCCTTCTTCTATATTGCCTTTTAGTTCTTTGATTTTACTGGTATCAAAACTTTCTTTGGATACCACAAAACCGTTATAGGGTGCTACAGGGTTGAGGTTGATATTTGCATTATCAATAACGGGTTTTCGCTCCACCATGAGGTTTAAATTACCGGCAGCAATTAAATCGCCCACTTTAACTTCTCCTGCATCCACATAAGGTTTTATTTCCATCCGCAATAAATGCCTGCCTTCCGTTAAAGCAGCATCGCCACCAAAATACATAAACCTGTTCCAGAACGATTCACTCCAAAGCCCATAGCTGTTTTCATTGTTAATAAGCGGTTTGTTTATAACCGTTGCACTATGCTGAATTTTTGCATAAGGAGCCCCCGGGTATAAATTGCTCCGGTAGATTAATTTATCATCTACAAAAAGGGTAAATTGATAATTGCCCGTTTTAACAAGAGAATCAGCCGTTAACCCGGGTTGTAATTGATGCAGGTAGTTGGTTATTGAATTGCCCATGAAAGCAATAAAAAAAAGATTGCTTTTATTGGTTAGCTTATAATCGGTTAAAAAATCCGAAGTTTTCAAGTCGGGCAGCGCAATGCCATTTGCAGTAAAATATATTTTACCAATATTATTGCGCTGTAACTCCGAAGTGATGCCTTCTGTTTTTACAATGTCTTTCGTTTGTGCATATATGCATACGGTATGAATAACGGCCAAATAGCCTGCTATAAGTAGATATTTCATATTGAACCCTTATCTGATGGCGCTCAAAATTAAAGCGGTATATGCTGTAGAAATAGAACGGAAGTAGCGTGGCCGGTATTTAACCAAGTATTAAACTTCTGTAGGTGAAAGGTGTAACGCCAACGATATTCTTAAAACACCGGATAAAATGGCTTTGGTCTGCAAAGCCACACTCAAAAGCTATAGCGGCTAATGACTTATTTTTTACGGGCAGCAGTACCAGTGATTGTTGAATTTTCAATTTCCTGATATAATCGCCCAATGTGCAGTGAAAATATTTTGGAAAATCTCTTGAAAGATGGGTGGGGTGAATATCCAGGATATTGGACAGGTGGGTAAGGGTAAGCTTTTCACAAAATGTATCATTTAAAACTTCTCTTATCCTGGTAACCCAGACCGGTTTTTTATATATTGAAACGCGGGTATCCTGCATGGTTTGTTCCAATAACTGCAACAATAAGCTTTCAATAGATAATGCAGATGTTTCATCATTTATTTTTGTTTCTTTAAAGATCTTGTATAATAACAGCTTTGAGCCGGGGTTTTTGATATTCGTGCTTCCGGCTAAATGTTCCAGGTGCAGGTTTATATGTTGAAGCCATCTTTTTCCAAGTTCAATATGAAAGCCCCTGGTGAATCCCTTAGGTTTAATATTGTAGTGCGGTTCCTGCCAATAGTGAAACAATAAATCGCCCGCCGAGCAGTTATATACTTCTTTTTTATTGCCTTCAATTACATTTCCCTGCAGAATAAAGGTAAAGTAGGCATTCTCATGATAATGCCAGTCTACTTTGTCTTGTGTGTATTCCGTGTCTGTCAGTGTAAGGCCACTAAGGAGCATCGTATTATTTGTCTGTCCATAAAACTGGCCTGTATGCAATAGCTTCATTTAGTATAAAATATCTTTTAAAAATATCACACAAAGTGAATTCAGTATGTATGCAGGCACGTCAATAGCGTTTGGTAAGCCCGGTTGAAAACACCTGACTGAAAAACTGAACGTTGAAGATAATTACAAATGTATCCATGCTGTTCTTTTACAAATTTGTTTATATGCATTCGCCATTTCTTTTATTTCTATTTTATCAAATTAATGTCAGTAGGTCGCCGAGCAAAGAGCCACCCAAAACTATAAATACGGTATTTATTTTCCTGTAACCAAATGTCAGAATAATGCTTGTAACAGCTATGACAATTGTTCGCCAGCCGGTAATGGCTTCCCTTCCCATTACGAGGCAAACAGAAAGGATAAGTGCGACAGAAGCAATGTTCACCGCATCTAAAAATGAGGAAAACAGTTTTGAGTTACGCATTAGTTTTACAAAGGGATTTAGAAGCGCTACAAAAACAAAAGAGGGAAGAAACACGGCAAAAGTTGAAACAATGGCTCCCATAATACCATTGATTTGATAGCCAATAAAAGTAACGGAAGAGGTAACAGGCCCCGGTGTAAATTGCCCGACTGCAATAGCATCAATAAGTTGCTGACGGGTTAAAAGTCCTTTTGAAACAAGCCCGGTATCTAAAAAAGCAAATAAAACATAGCCACTCCCGTAAAGTGTTGCTCCGATTTTCAAAAAGCTCCAAAATAAGTTAAGATTTGTAGCAGCTATAATTGATGTGACAGGTGCCTGTAAAAGCGGAAGAGGAAACAGTCCGTTCAAGGTTTTCTTTTGTTTGACAGAAGTGTAAAATGTAAAGAGAAATCCTGCGCCAAACATCAATAAGATTTCATTGAAAACAAAAAAGGACAAAGCCAAAACTAAAATCCCGGTAATGGCTAATTCGGTTGATTTTAGAGATTGCTTTCCCAATGGATAAATGGCTGCAAGAATTATGGCGATTATGGCCGGCTTAATTCCATAAACAAAAGGTTCCACCTGTGGGAGTTGCCCGTATAGTTTATACAACCAGGCAAAAATACCTGTGATAAAAACGGATGGCAGGATAAAACAACTTCCTGCCATCAACATTCCTTTCCAGCCTCCTTTTTCCTTTCCTAAATGAATGGCTAATTCCGTGCTGTTTGGCCCCGGTATTAAATTAGTGGCGCCCATCAGGTCAAGAAATTGCTGTTCGGTGAGCCAGTTTCTTTTTACGACAATTTCTTCTCTCATCATTGCCGTATGGGC
>JAEWJV010000361.1 GCA_023386395.1 Bacteroidota bacterium | reverse complement strand
GGAAGGGAGGGCCAGATTGATTCAACCACTTTTTATTGCGCTTATAGTTACCCGCGTGTTTCGGTATATGATGATTATAATGGCTGGGATATGATACCGCATACAGACAGGCAGGAATTTTATAATGACTTTAATGACTACACCTTAAATGTAACAGCACCTAAAAATTTTGTTGTATGGGCAACAGGCGATTTATTAAACCCGGATGAAGTGCTGCAACCCGCTATAGCACAGCGTTTGAAAGCATCTTATACTTCAGACAGTGTAATACAAATCGCCGGTTTTGATGAAATGCAGCAGGGAAAAATAACACAACAAAACGCTTGGAATACATGGAAGTTTAAAGCAGACCATATTACCGATGTATGTTTTGCAGTAAGTAAAAACTATGTTTGGGATGCCGCAAGTATAATTGTTGATGCAAAGAATAACCGCCGTGCGAGTGTACAATCTGCCTACAACGATACGGCAAAAGATTTTCATTCTTATACCAAATTTGCACAGCATGCTTTAAGCTTCTTTTCAACACAATGGCCCGGTGTACCTTATCCGTTTTCAAAGATGACATCCTTCCAGGGTTATGCAGATATGGAATATCCAATGATGATAAATGACGGCACCACAAATGATTTGCATTTTGCACAATTAGTGGCAGACCATGAAATAGCGCATACCTATTTTCCTTTTTACATGGGCATTAATGAAACGCGTTATGCTTTTATGGATGAAGGCTGGGCTACTACTTTTGAATATCTTATTGGTATTGAAGAAAACGGCAAAGCCGCAGCGGATATGCTTTATAAAGCTTTTAGAATAAGAAGATATATCAATGATCCATCAGCAGAAGAAGACCAGCCGATCATCAGCATGTCAACCCAGGTAAGCGGAGCCGGCTATGGTAATAACTCTTATGGCAAAGCATCTTTATCCTACCTCGCCGTTAAGGATTTATTAGGTGATGACCTGTTTAGGAAAGCGTTGCATCATTATATGAATAACTGGAATGGCAAACATCCAATTCCCTGGGATTATTTTTATTCCATGAATGCCGGGGCTGATCAAAATTTAAACTGGTTCTGGAACAACTGGTTCTTCAGCAATAATTATATTGATCTGAAAATTCAAAATGTTCAGTCAAAAAATAATAAAACAATTATATCCATTCAGAATGTTGGCGGCTTCGCCATTCCTTTTGATGTTGTTACTACAGCCAAAGATGGCAAGCAAACCATACAACATTTTACGCCGGCAGTTTGGAGTAAGAATGAAAAAAACATTACGGTTTCAATAGACAATAAAGCAGCATTAAGTTCTGTAAAATTAGATGGTGGCATTTTTATGGATGCAACACCTGGCGACAATGAATATAAATTATAAATGAAGATGAATATTGCAAAGGCGCATCAATATTAAGCGTATAAGGCAGGCCATTTACCGGCTTGCCTTATACACTTCTTTATTTACAATGTTGGGAAGCTGCTTGCCCTGTAAACCCGCAATCACATTCTGCGCCGCCATTACTGCCATCGCATTGCGCGTTTCTGTTGTGGCAGAACCGATATGAGGCAGCACACAAACGTTGGGCATAAAAAGTAAAGGATTATCTTTTGCCATCGGTTCGGGATTTGTTACATCTAAACCTGCACCCCAGATAATTTTTTGCTGCAATGCCTGAATTAAATCCGGCTCATTATGTTCCTGGCCACGGGCTGTATTGATGAAGATGGATGTGGGCTTCATCCTGCTAAAAGCCTCTTTATTGAATATATCTTTTGTTGCTGAAGATAAATTGGCATGAACAGATAATACATCGCTTTGCTGCAGCAATTCATCGAATGAAACATACTTCGCTTCCAATTCCTGTTCTGCTTTATTATTATGGTTGCGGTTGTGATAAATAACCTGCATATTATAAGTGGCCTTACATTTCTTTGCCAGTTCAAAACCTATTTTTCCAAGCCCAAAAATGCCGAGTGTTTTATTATACAATTCAATGCCGAGGTTTTCATTAGGGTCATAAAAATCCCACTTGCCATCAATAATGGTTTGATGCATATAAATGGCTTTTCGCGATACGGCCAGCATCAGCAAAAAAGCCACATCTGAAGTTGCATCGCTTAATACATCAGGCGTATTGCTTACAGGAATTCCTGCCCTGGTAGCAGCTTTCATGTCAACGTTATTATAGCCTACAGACATTAATGCCACTAACTTCAAATGCCCGCATGCGTTAAAAAATGTTTCATCCAGCTTATTTCCGCCAACGCTTAGTAAAGCATCTTGTGACTGACACGCTTCAATAAGCTCTTCCTGTGTAAGATTTCTTCTTTCTGTGTATTCTGTGATAGTATAACCGGCATCTTTTAAAAGCTGCAGGCCTGCTTCAGGATATTTTCTCGTTATAAGTACATTCATGTTAGAAAATTAGATTCAAAAATTAATCATTGTTATTTCACTCCATCACTTACTTTAATGCCTGCCTTATACACGGCATCAATCTTTCGCGTGTTCTTTATATCATCAAGCGGGTTGGCATCAAGAATAAGCAGGTCAGCGATCTTACCCTCTTCAATAGTGCCAAAGCGATCATCAATCTGTAATAACGCTGCTGCATTCTTTGTGGCAACACTTATGGCCTGCATAGGTGTTAAGCCCGCCTGCACCATTAATGCCAGCTCGTTGTGCTCTGAAAAACCCTGTGCCCGCACAGGTGTTGCACCGCTGTCTGTGCCAAGCGCTACAAGAATGCCCGCATCATATATTTTCTCCAGGTTTTTTAAAGCCGTTTCAAACCCTTTCATATTTCTTTCAAATGAAGGCGAATTTTTTAGCCCTTCCTGGTATTCTGAAGATGTTATCATTTCATAAACGCCCGGCTCAAGCGAAGCTTTAAAAAATTCGTCATTTATCCATGCCGGCTTTTGAGCATAAATAAAAGCAAATTCATCTAATGATAAAGTTGGGATATAAGCAACATGCTTTGCTTTCATCTCTTTCAGCAAGGCATCATCAATCACGCTGTCGCGAATGCTGTGCGCAATAATATCAAGCCCGCCAGCAACCAGTTTTCTTGCATCAGAAAGATAATACAAATGCGCTGCCACACGCAGGTTGCGTTTATGCGCTTCGTCAATAATCGCCTTATAAATGGCAGGATCCATTTTAGGCGTCTTACCACCAAAATCATCCACCCACATTTTTAAAACCGTTGGCTTCACGGCTGCAACACTGTCTAACTCTGCGGGCACCTGTTGCGGTGAAGCAGGCCTGAATAACTGGTCCATTACAGATGTAATTGGCCCGCCGGCTTGTGGCACATTAAAACCATAGCCGGCAGAATATAAACGAGCGCCCGGCAACAATCCACTTACAGAAGAATCACGCAGGCCGCTTTTAAACAGCATTGGCCTGTCGGTGCCCATCACCAAGATATTTTCTATACCGTAATCCTGGTATTTTTTTAGCTGTGACAGTATATTACCTCTTGTATAATTCTCCGGTCTTGTATTCGTGCCTTTTAATGTGCCAATGTGTACATGTGCACTGATAAGTGCGGGCATAATGGTCTTGCCTTCCAGGTGAATAACGGTAGCATTCATGGTATCAAGATGTTCACCAACATCCGTAATACTATCACCTTTTATACGTATAGAGGCATGCTGCAAAGGTGCGCCGCCGTTACCATCAATAATAGTTGCATCATATAAAACGGTTAATGTTAGATTTTTTGTTGGTGTATTGTTGCCGCAACCTGCAATTACAATTGCCGCAATAAAAAACTGAATGATACCAAACACTTTATTCATAGAATATTATTTTAAATTAATATCTGCCGGAACAAGTTGCACAGAGCCACTGCCAGACCGCTATTGGGGGCCGGGCTGCCTTGTATAAGAGCGTTTAAAATTAACTAAAACCACCGGCTAACATTCACCCTTTACTTCCGGATTTACATTTACAGCATATTTATTAAGGTAATGTCTGCCGCCATGTTGAATTTATTATTATCATTGGCAAACAAAACAACCTTTAAATGAGTGAAGAAATTTTTGAGCAAAGAATAAATCTTGAAGAACTGAATAAAGCAGTTTTCAAACTTCAATCCGAAATAAAAAAAGTTATTGTGGGGCAGGATGATATGGTGCGTTTAATTATGGTGGCGCTGCTTGCCAATGGCCATGTATTAATTGAAGGTGTGCCCGGCGTTGCCAAAACATTAACGGCAAGGCTTGTGGCGAAGTGTTTAAAAACAGGTTTCAGCCGCATTCAGTTTACACCCGATCTTATGCCAAGCGACGTGCTCGGTACTAATATTTTCAATCCCGGCACCGGCCAGTTTGAATTTAAGCGCGGGCCCGTTTTCAGCAATATTGTTTTGATTGATGAGATAAACCGTGCGCCTGCAAAAACGCAGGCAGCCTTGTTTGAAGTAATGCAGGAACAACAGGTAACTATGGATGGTATTACGCATGTAATGAATAATCCTTTCATGGTTATTGCAACACAAAACCCTATTGAACAGGAAGGTACATACCGCCTGCCGGAAGCGCAGTTAGACAGGTTTTTATTTAAGATAATCGTGCCTTATCCCAACGAAGCTGAAGAAATAAATATCCTGCTGCGCTTTCATCAATTTACAGAAGATAATGTGCTGAATATGGTGGAACCAGTTATAAGCGATGAACTGGTTATTCAGTTAAGGCAATTGATAAAACATATTGTTGTTGAGGAAAACCTCATTCATTTTATTGCAAAAATTTCTGTAGCCACAAGAAACGATAAAGCCATTTATCTCGGCGCCTCTCCACGTGCTACAATTGCCATTTTAAATGCTGCAAAAGCTTATGCAGCTTTATCGGGAAGGGATTTCGTTATTCCTGATGATATTATCTATGTTGCCAAACCAGTATTGCGCCATCGTATAATTCTTACGCCTGAAAAAGAAATGGAAGGAGCTAATGAAGATGAAGTGATTGAAAAAATTATTCATTCCATTGAAGTACCAAGATAATGCTGAAGCGTATATTTTACTGGCTGCGTTTTTATTTCACCAGGTTGTTTTATACGGCCGGGTCTGTTATTATTGCGCTTTTCATTCTTGCATTTTTTTTCGAGCCGCTGCAACAGGCTGCAGCCATTGCTTTGCTG
>JAEWJV010000356.1 GCA_023386395.1 Bacteroidota bacterium | reverse complement strand
ATGTTGATACATGCTGGAATAATATCAATTTAAAAGTTGATGATTTCAGCAAGCAGATGCATTGCAGCAAATCTCAGTTGTATCGTAAACTAACTGCACTTACCGGCTACTCGCCCAATAGTTTTATAAAAGAATATCGCTTAAAGGAAGCTCTGAAATTATTAAATAATAGTGACGGTAATATTTCTGAAATAGCTTTTAAAACCGGCTTCAGCAGCCCCTCTTATTTTTCAAAATGCTTTCAAAAAAAATATGGGTGCATGCCTTCTCAACTTCCTGGCATGAATTAAAATTGCCTGTATTTGAATCAAAAGTTACAGCGTAGCAGCGTATGGCGTAATAGTTTTGGTTATTCAATTTTTTAAAGACTACGCTATGATTAATTCACCAAAAAATATCAGTGCTGCTGCTATCGAAAATTTAGCTTCCCGGTTAAGGGGCAGCATTATTCTTCCAAACGATGCAATATATAATGATACACGAAGAGTGTATAATGCAATGGTAGATAAACATCCCGCTATGTTTATAAAATGCGTGGATGTTGCCGATGTTATTTATGCCGTAAATTTTGCAAGGGAAAACAATTTGCTCGTGGCTGTAAGAGGCGGAGGGCATAACGGCGGAGGTTTGGGTTTATGCGATGATGGCTTGGTGATTGATCTGTCAGGCATAAAATTTATTCGCGTAAATGCGGATAAAAAAACAATTCGTGTGGGTGGCGGAAATGTTTGGGGAGAAGTGGACCATGCCACTCATGTGTTTGGGCTTGCTGTTCCTGCAGGCATTATTTCTACAACAGGTGTTGGTGGATTAACGCTTGGAGGAGGCGTTGGGTATCTGTCGAGAAAATATGGGCTTACTATTGATAATCTGCTGGAAGCTGATATGGTTTTGGCAGATGGTTCATTTGTTACTGTAAATGCAGAGCAGTATGCTGATTTGTTTTGGGCGATTCGTGGTGGTGGTGGCAATTTTGGTATTATCACTTCATTTAAATTCCAGGCGCATGATGTTAAAAATGTTTTTGGCGGCCCTCCCTTATGGCCGATTGAGAAGACGGAAGAAATAATGGAATGGTACGATGCGTTTATCAGTAATGCGCCCGATGATTTGAATGGTTTTATCGCCACGCTTACTATCCCTGGCCCGCCATTTCCTGAAGCATTGCATCATAAAAAGTTTTGTGGCATTGTCTGGTGTTATTGCGGGGATTTAAGCAGGGCAGAGGAAGTCTTCAAACCCATACTCGCAAAGAATCCTGTGTTTCAGCATGTAGGTGAAATGCCTTATCCTTCCATGCAAAAATTATTCGATGGTTTGCTGCCGCCAGGTTTACAATGGTATTGGAGAGCAGACTTCTTTGATTCAATTCAACCTAAAGCAAGCGCCAAACATTTTGAATTTGGTATGAAGATGCCAACACCGCTTTCCCAGATGCATTTATATCCTGTGAACGGCGCAGTGTCAAGAGTGGACAAAGATGCCACTGCCTGGGCTTACCGGGATACAAAATATGCAGGCGTAATTGTTGGCGTTGACCCCGATGCTGCCAATGCAGCAACCATTACAAAATGGTGTAAGGATTATTGGGAAGCAACGCATCCGTATTCTGCAGGCGGCGCTTATTTAAATTTTATGATGAATGAAGGGCAAGACAGGATTAAAGCAAGCTATAAGCACAATTACCGGCGCTTAACAGAAATTAAAAAGAAATACGACCCGCATAATTTCTTCAGGATAAATCAAAATATTTTACCGGCTGAAAACGATTAAGCAGTTATTTTAATAAAGTGATGGAATTCATCGTTCCGGCCTGATGCTTTCAAGTGATAATTTATTCATAAAATGTGTGGACATTCATGCATACAAATTTTAAACAACTCTCTACTCAAAAGAAAAAGAGATAAGTTCTGGTTGTTCTATTGTTTCCTGTTTGCCTGTAGAAATGTTTTTTATTACGCAATTGCCTGCTTCAAGCTCCTTGCTGCCAATTATAATTATATACGGTATGTTATTACGCTCGGCATATTTAAACTGCTTATCGAACTTAGCCGCTTCGTGATATATTTCTGCTTTTATTTTATTGCTTCTTAATTGCTGAAGAAGGTTGTATGCTGCCTTACTTTCCGCTTCTCCCAAATTAAAAAACAATACCTGTGTTGACGTTTGCAGCGATGATGGAAATAACTTTAGTTCTTCCATCACATCATATATCCTGTCAACGCCGAAGCTTATGCCAACGCCCGGCAAACCGGGCACATCAAATAAACCTGTAAGATCGTCGTACCGCCCGCCGCCGCCAATGCTGCCCATCTGCACGTTTTTAGCTTTTATTTCAATAATGGTCCCGGTATAATAATTTAAACCACGTGCCAGCGTAAAGTCTATGAAAAAATTGACGTTATCTTTATTATGCGCCAGTAAAAATTCCAGTTCATTAATACCTTGCTTGCCAATTTCAATTTCGTCTATCAGGGATCTGATATTGTTTATTTTAGATTCATTATCCCCCTCAATCGAAATGTATTGTTCAATCAGCTCAATCTGCAAATGCTGCAAGCCTCTGTCAGCCAATTCTGTTTTTACTTTATCCCAACCTATTTTGTCCAGTTTATCAATAGGAACGGTTATATCGGTTATTCTTTCGCTGCCACCGCATAATTCAGCGAGGGCTGAAAGGATTTTCCTGTTGTTGATCTTTATTTCAACATCAATATTCAGTTGCTTAAAAACCTCTGTATAAATATTGATGAGTTCCACTTCATTTAATAAAGAGTTGCTTCCCACCACATCTGCATCGCATTGGTAAAATTCGCGGTACCGGCCTTTTTGCGGACGGTCTGCACGCCACACGGGCTGAACCTGGTAACGTTTAAACGGGAAATTCAATTGCCCGTAATTCATGGCAACATACCGTGCAAAAGGTATAGTGAGATCATAACGCAAAGCACGTTCCGTAATGCCGGCAACATTTTTACCTTCCAGCACTTTTTCAAAATCAAGCCTGGCCTGCTCATGCTTTTCTTTTCTTTCAAGGCCATTGTTCAGTATTTTAAAAAGAAGCTTATCGCCTTCTTCTCCATACTTACCTGTTAACGTATCAAGGTTTTCCATAGCCGGCGTTTCCAGCGGCTGAAAGCCATATAACTCAAATACGTTTTTTATTGTATTGAAAATATAATTGCGTTTGCGTACAGTGGCCGCATTAAAATCCCGTGTTCCCTGTGGTAGTGATGGTTTCATTAACAAGTAAAAATTAAAAAATAAATTTAAATTGAAAGCCGCTGTCAGGCAGGTTCTGTTTTGGTTTTTGTATTTTGATTTTTAAAATTTTGTATAATAGCATCGCATGCTTTTTCAAGCATGGCATATACTTCGTGATAGCCCTGCTCTGTGCCATACCAGGGATCGGGCACATCCATATTTTTTCCAGGATAAACTTCATTCATCAGCAAAGCGGTTTTAGATGGATTCCACAATTCGCCGCTTATGCGTTTAATATCATTATAAATATTATTATCCACGGCGTATATTTTATCAAAGCGCAGCATGTCTTCTTTTACAAACTGCCTGCAGCATTGATTGCTTATATCCACACCATTAAGTTTAGCCACTTTTTGGGAAAGCCTGTGCGGTGGCTCGCCCACATGATAATTTGCCGTGCCTGCGCTATCAACCTGCCAGTTTAAACCAGCTTTATCTGCCTTGTGCTGCATAATGCCTTCAGCCAGCGGGCTTCTGCAAATGTTGCCCAGGCATACCATTAAAACCTTCATCTGTCCTTCAAATTTATTAAGGCGCAAATATAGCTAACGAAAGACTGATGGAACTTTCGTATCATTCAAACAACTGCAGGAACTTAATATTTATGGAAATATTTTCTTAAAGCATCTCATAAGCAGGAGCGCTCTGTAACAAAATCTATTCATCATTTAAATTTTATTTTATGCTGCCTGATAAAATTATGCAGAGCGATTTACTTGATATTCTTTTTGAAAACAGGAATAAAAATTATGGCGCTTATGCAATTAGAAAATCATACAATAAAACATTATTGTATGCTACCGGAATTACTTTGTTTATAGCAACTGCTTTTTCTTTTTCGCAGTTTATACATCATAAAAATGATACGGTGCTTTCCGGCCCGCTGGTATATATACCCGATCAGGATTTGGTAAAGGTTATTGAGGCACCTAAAAAACCTGAGCCGGTTGAAAGTAAGCCTGTTGAAAAAAAGGTTAGCCAGAAGGTATATTCTGACCCAGTCATATCTGATAAGATTGAATCAACGGAGATGCCAATGCAGGAAGATTTGGAAAAGAGTATAATAGGAGCAAAAAATATTATAGGTAAAGATTTTGATGGCACTATTCAGCCACCGGTGGAAACAGGTGTTGAAAAAGGAACAGAGCCTGTTAACCTCCCGACCCCGGTAAAAGAAGAAAAAATATTGAATAAAGCGCAGGTGATGCCTGAATACCCCGGCGGCATTGAAGCGCTTAAAAAATTTATGTTGAAGAATTTACGCCAGCCCGATGATTTGCAGGCAGGTGAAAAAATTATTGTTCGGGCATCATTTGTTGTGAATAAGCAAGGAAAGATTGAGCAGGTGAAAATTATGGCAAACGGGAGGGAAGACCTTGATAAAGAAGTAATAAGGGTGATTAACAGGATGCCTTTATGGAAACCCGGCATGCAAAATGGCACTACGGTTTCGGTATATTTTAATTTACCTGTAACATTTCTGGGTGCGGAAGAATAAAAAATATTTTATATTGCCAACTTTGAATTAAATGAATAACGATTTAGAAAGCAGGCGCCGTAAGAGTTATACACAAATGCGTATGATTTACGATCTTACCATGGCCGGCCTTATGATTGGTATGTCTTTCATACTTTTTTTTGGTGATAAATTTGGATTGGATTTAATTGCAGGCCTTGATTCGCTTATGCGCTATGGTTTTGGCACGTTGTGTTTGCTGTATGGAGGATTCAGGGTGTACCGTGGCATAAAACACAATTATTAATTTTTGAATGATGAGTGAGCGCAGG
Source organism: Bacteroidota bacterium (assembly GCA_023386395.1). Lineage (GTDB taxonomy): Bacteria > Bacteroidota > Bacteroidia > Chitinophagales > Chitinophagaceae > Parafilimonas. The sequence goes on along the minus strand of JAEWJV010000356.1, from coordinate 4,718 downwards.
CTTTTTGTAAGTTTTTGCATTAGTGTTTTTTTATGTCTCGTATTTGTAAACTGCAGAAATAAAGTTGACAAATACGATTCGCCGATAAAAGGTAAAGTTTTCATAAGTGTTGATGAAAGTTTTAAACCAGTAATAACAGAGCAGGTCAAGGTTTATGAAGCATCCCATCCCGGAACATATATTGAAGCAAGCTATAAATCAGAAGCCGATTGTTTCAGGGATTTACAGAAAGACAGCACAAGAATGATAATTGTTTCAAGGGGATTGAGCGAAGAAGAGAATCAATTCTATAAAGAGAAATTATCATTTAAGGTGCAGTGGGATATTTTAGCGTATGATGCCATTGTTGTAATTGTAAACAAACATTCAAAAGACAGTCTTTTCACTATTGATAAGCTAAGGGATTACTTAAGCGGAAAAGATACCAGTAAATTGGTTGCTGTTGATGGGAGAAATGCTACAAGTACCGTACGAATGTTAAAAGATTCCTTATTAATGGGGGGTGAATTTGGGAAAAATGTAATGGCTGCGCCAGATAGCAAAAACCTGATCAGTTATGTTTCATCTAACGAAAATGCAATCGGTTTTATAGGTTTCTCATGGGTGGGCGATGAGGATGATCCTGTTCAGCAGCAGTACAAAGATTCTATCAGGTTTGGCTTAATAGAATGCAAAAGTTGTGAAGCAGGCACATTTGCAAAGCCTTCACAGGCAACAATTACAGCAGGGCAATATCCTTTGGTACGGCCTTTGTTTTTTATTTTAAAAGAAAACACTTTAGGGTTAGGTTCGGGTTTCGTAAACTTCTTAAGCCTTGAAAGAGGCCAGCTTATATTCAGGAGAAGTTATCTTGTACCGGCTAAAATGAATTTCACAGTGAGAAAATCCATGATGGAGTCAAATACAAATCTCATAAATAAAACAACAGAATAATGAAGAAAACAATCTTATCTCTTGTTACTTTCTTAAGCATGTACACTATTGTTACTGCGCAAAGCATTGATGATGGTAAAAAGTTTTTGTATTATGAAAGATATACAAGTGCTAAACAGGCGTTTGAAAAACTTGCGTCGGGTAACAAAGATGCTGAAGCCGTTTACTGGCTTGGCCAGGCTTACGTGGATGCAGACCAGTTGGATAGTGCAAAAGCCGTTTATCAGAATGCATTAACTGCAGGGCTTAATGATCCGTGGATATGGATTGGCAGCGCTCATGTTGATGTACTGCAGGGCGGTGATATAAATGCTGCAAAGCAAAAGTTTGAACAGGCAATTACTGCCACCACTAAAACAAAGGGAAGAAATAAAGGGCCTAATGCTGATATTTTAAATGCAATTGGCCGCGCTATGGCCGATGGCCCCAGCACTGTAGGCGATCCGAATTATGGTATTGATAAATTAAAGCAGGCCGCTTCTATTGATCCTCAAAATCCGGGCATATTTGTTAATCTTGGAAAGTGCTACCTGAAATTAGGCGGCGATCATGGTGGTGAAGCTTTTGAAGCTTTCAGGCAAGCCACTGTTATTAACCCGCAGTTTGCTCTGGGTTATTACAGAATCGGTCTTATTTATCAAAGCCAGCGTAACCAGGAATCTATGAACGAATGGTACGGTAAAGCTATTAATGCAGACCCTGCATTTGCTCCTGTATATCTTCAATATTTCCAGTACTATTCTGAAACAGATGTTTCGGCAGCAAAAGAATATCTTGATAAATTCATTGCCAATGCTGATAAAGATTGCAAAACAGAATACTTTGTAGGAGATTATCTTTTCAGAGCCGGTAAATACCAGGAGTCATTGGCAAAAGCAAAAGAAATGGAAAGCGGTTCCTGTAAAGATTATCCAAGCATTAGTATATTATATGCCTATAACTATGACAGGTTAGGCGATTCTGTACAGGCAAAATCTTATATTCAAAAATATTTTGCAGCGGCAAGCCCTGATGCACTGCAGCCTGCAGATTATGCTTTTGCCGGCAGCATTCTTGCAAAATTTCCAGACGGTGAAGACAGCGCAATTGCTTACCTGCAAAAAGCTGTGGAATTAGATACAGTGAAAGATGAGCAATTGAAATACTTGATTACAGCAGGCAAAATTGCTGCTGCTTCAGCAAATTACAGGAAGCAGCTTGCTCTTATTAAGAAGATGGAAACCATAAACGGCGGCAAACTTTCAGAAACAGAATATTTCAATCTTGCAAAAGCAATTACAGATGCAAAAGAAGCCGATTCTTCAAAAACATTTGATTCTTCAAAATACCTGATTGGAGATTCTGTGATCATGTTATATGTAAGTGCATATCCTGATAAGCCGCAGGGTTATTCTTTCAGAACGCGTTTTGCAAAAATGAGCGACGTGGATTCAACAAGAGGTTTGGCAGTTGCACCAATTGAACAATACAATGAATTTTTGACAAAAGATACATCTGCCGACAGTAAAAAGTCAATCTTTGCCAATTACTATTACCTGTTGCTTTATTACGCACAATATGCAACTGATGTTCCCAAAGAACAGGAGTACCAAAGGGCTATTGATGTTACTGAAAAAATGAAGGCCATATATCCTGATCCTAATTCTGATGAATACAAGTTTGCAGATGCAACAGGTAAATCACTGCAGAGCTCGCTTGATAAATTCAATAAATCAAAAGCTGCAGGCGGAAGTGGTTCCGGCAAAAGCCAGAAATAATTTATTAAATCATTCTTTTAAAAGCCCTTCAGTAATGAGGGGCTTTTTAGTGAAAGAAAATGCGTAAAATTATTACCGGTTGACACGCACAGATTGGTATTTGAAACCAGCCTGGTGCTTGTGTATTTTACTGGCTGTAATAATCTTACTGCTCTTTGTTAGCCAAAGGAATTAATCTTTATCTTTATTCAAACCAAAAAGTCCACGCTTTGAAATCTATTCTCACAAAAAACCAGATTAAGTTAACGGTAAAAAGATTGGCGCACCAGATTTTAGAAAATCATCTTAATCTTGAAAACACGGTGCTTATTGGCATTCAGCCAAGGGGTATTTTTTTAAGCGACAGGATTGTTGATGAATTGAAACAATTAATTCCTGCTGATAAAATATTATACGGAAAACTTGATATTACTTTTTACCGGGATGATATTCGTGAAGAATTAAAACTTGCCAATGCTACGCAAATACCTTTCAGTACTGCAGGAAAAAATATCGTGATTATTGACGATGTTTTATGGACAGGCCGCACCATTCGCTCAGCTCTGGATGCGCTTATTGATTTTGGGCGTCCGCAAAAAGTGGAATTATGTGTTTTGATAGACCGGCGTTTTAGCCGTGAACTGCCTATACAGGCGGATTATGTTGGTCGTGCCATTGATACTTTCTCTTCTCAAAAAGTATATGTGCGCTGGCAGGAAAATCATGGCGGCGACGAAGTGATATTGGAATGATGCGGTTCAAGGTTTCCGTTAATCAGCAACATTGATTGTAATCTGAAAGACGTGTTTATAAAAACTATAAACTACAAATTGTAAACTACAAACTAAATTATATCTTCGCGTTTTAATGAAGCTGTCATCAAAAAACCTGCTCGGCATTAAAGATCTCTCCAGAGAAGATATCCAGTTAATTCTTTCCACCGCAAGCCAGTTTAAAGAAGTATTGCAAAGGCCCGTAAAAAAAGTGCCTTCCCTGCGCGATGTTACAATCGTAAATCTTTTTTATGAAAATTCTACCCGTACAAGATTTTCTTTTGAGCTTGCAGAGAGACGTTTAAGCGCCGACGTTTTAAATTTTGCCGCCGGCACATCATCTGCAGCTAAAGGGGAGACGCTGCTTGATACCGTTAATAATATCTTGAGCATGAAAGTGGATATGGTGGTAATGCGTCACAGCGCCACCGGTGCACCGCATTTTCTTGCACAGCATATTCCGGCAGCTATTGTAAATGCAGGCGATGGGATTAACGAACATCCAACGCAGGCTTTGCTTGATGCTTACTCCATGCAGGAAAAAACAGGTAAGCTGGAAGGTTTAAAAGTTGCCATCATTGGCGACATTATGCACAGCCGCGTAGCGCTCAGCAATATTTATTTGCTTACAAAAATGGGCGCTGAAATTACAATCGCCGGACCGCCAACGCTCATTCCAAAATATTTGCAGGAAGCATTTAATGTAAATGTTACTTACAATGTAAAAGAGGCATTGCAGTGGTGCGATGTGGCGAATGTGTTACGCATTCAACTGGAAAGACAAAATCAGCCATTATTTTCTTCGTTGCGGGAATACAACCTTGCTTATGGCATAAAAAGAAGTTTGCTCGACAGCATTGGTAAAGACATTGTGATTATGCACCCCGGCCCCATAAACCGCGGCGTTGAATTAGACAGCGATGTTGCCGACGGGCCTTACTCTATTATTTTAAACCAGGTGGAAAATGGCGTGGCAGTGCGCATGGCGGTCTTATATTTGCTAAGCCCGCAAAGCGCCAATTCTTAATAACATAAATAATAATTCCGCAATACTTTTTTCAGGAATTACAAGGAGCACGCTATGAGTATTTGTTTATTTCCAGGTACGTTTGATCCGGTTACTTTAGGCCATATCGATATTATTGTGCGTGCAAAACCTTTATTCAAAAAGGTGGTGATTGGCATTGGCAAAAATGCATCCAAATCTCCTATGTTTTCTGCCGAGCAAAGACTGGAATGGTTCAATGAAATTTTTAAAGATGAGCCCGGTATTGAA
>JAEWJV010000256.1 GCA_023386395.1 Bacteroidota bacterium | reverse complement strand
CTTCGGCGATAAGTTTAATGATGATAAACAGAATTTTAATGGCAGTTACCGCTTCAACAAACTGAATACATCGGGTGAAGGCAATACATACTCGCAATCAATTTTGCCTGACAGCATGTTTTACAATACAGAAACATCTAAAACATTTAACAGCAGGAACCGGCACTCCCTTAGCAGTATTTATGAACAGCAGTTTGATAGCAGCTTTTCTTTAAAATTCACGGGCAGCGGTTACACCGGGCATTCCAGTTCATTCAGTGATTATACAAACCAGTCGCTCGATGAAAACAGTGTGCTGGTAAACCAAAGCAAAAGAACCATTAACTCCAATGGCGATAACGCTAACTTTAATGTAAACCTTTTGTTGAAGAAAAAGTTTAAAAAGCAAGGAAGAACAATTTCATTAAACATCAGCAATGTATATAATGCTTCTAATTCTGATGGCTTCCTGCGTTCGCTAAATTCTTTTTATACCAAAGGTGTTTTGTTTTTAAACGACTCTACAGACCAGGAAAAGAAAAACGATTCGAAGGTAAATATGTTTAATTCCAAAATTGTTTATACAGAACCTTTAATAAAGAATCTTTATGCTGAAATAAATTATGCTTTCAGGTTAAGCACTAATAATGCAGAGAATTTATCGTATGACAGGGCAGCCGATGGGAAATATTCAATGCTGAACGATACTTTCAGCACACACTACAATTTTGACGTAACAACCAATACCGGCGGTGCAGCGCTGAGATATAACGGTAAAAAATTAACGCTCGGCGCGGGAACAGATATCGCTTCCACCAATTTCAATCAAAAGGATTTGTTTAAAGACACTGTGCTGAAACGTGATTATCTGAACTTTTTTCCAAAAGTGAATTTTGTATATAAATTCAATTCGCAATCCCGTATTTCCATTAATTATAACGGCCGCTCGCAGCAGCCGGGCATAACGCAGATTTCACCTGTAGCTGATAATACCAACCCGTTAATAATAAGAAAAGGTAACCCCGGTTTAAAACAGGCGTTTCAACATAGCATGTATATTAATGCCAACAGGTATAAAGTGTTAAACCAGTCGGGAATGTATGTATATGGCGGCGTAACGGTAACGGAGAACGCTATAGTTACCAACCAGTTTACCGATACAAGCGGCATTACAACTTATACTTACGTAAATACAAACGGAAACTATAATGCTTATGGAGGTATTGGCTTATCAAAAAAATTTACAAAAGCCAATTTTTATTTGAATTATGGTGTGCGGTATAACTCCAGCAAATATTCAAACTTTGTGAATGGTGTAAAGAATGAAACCAATAATTATAGCCCGAGTGTGAATGTTGGTTTTAATAAGGGCAAAGAGAAGAAATACGATTTTAATTATTGGGTTGATATTGGCTACAATATTTCCACATCATCTATTAATAAGGCGGCCGAAACAAAATACTGGACAACAAATCATAACCTCAATCTCACCGTTTATCTGCCCGGAAAATTTGAGATCAATAATAATGTAGATGCCAACTTCAGGCAAAAAACGGCCATATTTACCACCAACAATAATGTGATATTGTGGAATGCATATTTCGGAAGAAAATTCTTTAAAAACGATAAAGGCCTTCTTAAGTTTTCCGTATATGATCTGCTCAATCAGAATAAAGGATACCAGCGACAGCTAACGACCAATGTTATCACAGAAAGAAATTATAATTCCATCAAACGTTATTTCATGCTCAGTTTTGTATGGAATTTTTCCAAAACAGCAGCAGGCATGCCTGCACCCGCACAATAATTTTTAAGTATTAGCAACCACCTGAATTTTTAATATGAAAAAATATTTATTGCTCACCTTATTACTTGCTGGTGCAGTATCAATGTATGCACAGGATATATTTATTGTAAAGGGACAGATTGAATTTGAAAAAAGGGTGCATTTCATTGCCAATATTGATGATATCTATAAAAAAGACGACGACAACGACGGCGGATTCGATTTTATCAATTCCATAAAAAAACAACTGCCTGAATGGAAAACAAGTTATTTCAATTTATATTTTGATGGCAATAAAACATTGTACGAACCAGGCCGTGAAGTAACAATAGCAGGCCCTAAAGGCCCCGATTGGTTTAACGATCCTGCGCAGGATAACGTGGTGTATTGTAATCTTGATAGTAGGCAAAGCGTTTCCCAGAAATCTGTTTTCGATTCTAAATTTCTGCTTGCAGACAGTTTAAGAAAAGCAAAATGGAAAATAACCAACGATTCTAGAGATATTGCTGGCTTTAATTGCCGCAAGGCCACAACCATTATCAACGATTCAGTTTTTGTTGTGGCATTTTATACTGACCAGATTTTAACTACCGGCGGACCTGAATCTTTTAATGGTTTGCCCGGAATGATTTTAGGTCTTGCCATCCCGCGTTTGCATACAACATGGTTTGCCACGAAGGTTGAAATGACAACACCTTCTGCAGGCACTTTAACGCCGCCCGTGAAAGGCAAGAAGGCCACCAACGCAGACCTTGGTGTAAAACTGCAATCAGTATTTAAAGATGCATGGAATAAAAAATATGCGCAGCATGCGCAATGGATGATTGAGCTCTGATAAGATTGTGATGATTTTGTAATCTTTGCAAATGACCTCAGCTATGTAAAGATTACATTGTTACTTTGCTAAAAATTATTGCATGCGTATAGGCATAGTTTGTTATCCCACTTATGGAGGAAGCGGCGTTTTAGCTACGGAGCTTGGTAAAGCATTGGCAGATAAAGGACATCATGTTCATTTTATTACTTATCAACAGCCTGTACGTCTTGATGCTTTCAGCGCTAATATTTTTTATCATGAGGTAAGCGTGCCTTCCTATCCTTTATTTGATTATCCTCCTTATGAACTTGCCCTGGCAAGTACCATGGTTGATGTTATTCTTAAACATAATCTCCATTTGCTGCATGTGCATTATGCTATTCCGCATGCCTCTGCAGCCTACATGGCGAAGCAAATCTTATTAAAGCGAGGAAGAAACATTCCTGTTATTACAACTTTACATGGTACGGATATAACATTGGTTGGGCGTGATAAAACATATGAGCCTGTTGTAACTTTTTCTATTAATGAAAGTGATGCTATTACTGCAGTATCACAGAATTTAAAAGAAGAAACTTACCGTTCTTTCGCTATTGAAAAAGATATACAGGTTATTGAAAATTTTGTTGATAATTCCCGTTATAAAAAACCCATTGACGCTTTCAGGAAAGTAATTGCACCGCATAAAGAAAAGATTTTGATTCATGCTTCCAATTTTCGCAAGGTGAAGCGTGTAGAGGATGTAATACAGGTGTTTGCCAATGTGCATGAAAGATTGCCTTCGAAATTATTATTGGTTGGCGATGGCCCCGAGCGCCGCAGCACAGAAGAACTTGTGCGCAAATTAGGCGTTCAGGATGATGTGCGG
>JAEWJV010000018.1 GCA_023386395.1 Bacteroidota bacterium | reverse complement strand
GAATTAATGGTGTCCATTTGTTTATAATCGCTCAGAAAAATTTCATAGCCGCCTATTTCGCCATGATCCCAGTTATACACGCGGCGCAGCAGGCGTATATCGCCTATGGCAAAGGTTTTATCATATTCTTCAATACCGGTTTTAAATATACCGCATACCTGCAGCCGTCTTACGTTTGCCCGGCCTTCCTGCTGGTTAATAAAATAAACATTTACTGAATCATTCAATTTTATCTGCAACCCGTGGGCAACGGGTTCTGAAATTAAAATCTCCCTGCTGTAGCCGGCGGTATCAAATTTTGGAAAGCGGCCCTGCTTTAAAAATGTTTTAAGATTATCAAAATCATAACCCGTGTCAACGCCTTTAAACAGCACGCCTTCTATTTCTTTATTCTTTTCAATTACGGCGCTCTTTGTGGCAAAAGCCTGCACCTGTTTTACCTGCGGAAAAAGATGCAGTATCTGTAGTGTTGTATCGTTAGGTTGCCACGGCGTTTCTTCAGCAATCATAGCTTTATCAGGCTCATATTCCTGCACACGCAAGTGCCCCCAGAAGTTAAATATTTTATTGCTTACAGCGTATTGAAACCCGTTTACAAAAGCCAGCGTAATAATCATAGCCGCTACGCTTAAGGCAGTTGCAGCAGTGGCTAATTTTATAATAAACCTTGAAAAGGAATGTTGTTTATTAAATGCTATACGCTTTGCTAAAAATGTTGCGAGTTGCATAGAAGTTGGTAAAGATAAGTGTTAGTTAAGAGTTGATTCTACAGCGCCATTGCAAACTTTATTAAAAACAGGTTTGGATGGTTTTACCGTATGTAAAAGAAATGAAATGAAGACGTTATCTTTGGCCGTTAAAAGCCCCGTTATGACAAGAAAACTACCTTCTTTTATTTGCTTCCTTATAGCTGCTAACTTTTGTTTCAATGCCAGTGCCCAGGTTTCCGTAGCTGTTATGTCTATTAAAGGCGCTGAAATAAAGAGAGTGCTGAATAATTATGCAAGCGGTATAATTGTTTTGCAATTTAAAACTGATGATGGCACTCATTTTTATGCAGACGCTTCGGCGTATAACTCGCATATTAATCCGCCTTTTAACAGCATAGCACTGCAAAAATTATCCAACGTAAATTTACCCGCTGCTACATTTATATTGTCCACATTAAAATGGAGTTATTCGCTTGATTCTATTCCCGGAGGTTTAGATACTTCCAAAACCTATTATTTAATTCCCTTTTATGAAAACCCATATGTACTTTATAAATTTTCAGCACAAAGCCCGAAGGCATTGTTGAAGGATATAAAAGTGGATGGGTATGAAAATTTAACCTTCGACATGCTGGATGACCTTGATGCGGCTACCAGGAGAGAAGTGCTTGGAGAAATTTATAAAAAACTGGCTACTGCCAGGAGTTTTAACCCGGTTCCGCCAAGCCTTGTGCCATAACCTTGAGCATTCTTTATATTTTACAATGGACGGAATTATGGGCCACCTTGTTGCCCATAATTATGTGGCTTGTAAAAAGGCCGCACAATTATTATTTAAAGCCGGTTAAAATTTACCTCGCATTAATACTATGCCTGTATTTGTGCTCTTATGCTGTTTACTTTAAAATAATAGATAACAATCATTTTTATTACACACTCATTTCTGTGTGCAGGCTCAGTTGTTTCACATGGTTTTTTGCCCGGATGGAATTGTTACCAAATAAAAAAATTATACCGGTTGTTTACGGCACGGCCATTATTTTAATTCTGCTCAATTTTATATTTATTGAAGATTTTCTAACGGCATTCAGCTCAACCACCTTTAGCCTGGAAGCTTTAATTTTGCTGGTATTATGCATATTGTATTTCTTGAAAAAGCTTCAAACGGATGAGGTTTCCAAACGGGCTGATATTCCTTCTTTTATTGTAATGGGCCTAGCAATTTACGAGGCAGTTTGTTTTCCGCTGTTCCTGTTTTATAATGCACTTATTAATAGTAACAACCATTATGCTGCATACGTTTGGAATATTGTTCAGAACATCAACTATCTTGTATTTTGTTTATTTATAGCAAGGGCGTTTTATGGAAATTCTAAACATACCGGCAATTAATATTACAGTATTTGTTACTGTGGCAATTGCCGCAATGCTGTTGCTTATTATAAGTTTTTTAATTGCATTCAACACCAGTCAGCGTAAAAAATTTCAGTACCAGCAAAGCCTGCTGCACTTAAAAGAAGAACAACAGAATGAACTGATAAGGGCTGCAGTAATGAGCGAGGAAACAGAACGGCACCGCATTTCAGACCAGTTGCATGGCGAAGTAGGTGCATTGCTTTCGGCAACAAGATTGTACCTGTATAACCTGCATGCCGAGAAGATGGGAGAAAATGAAAATGAGATTTTTCAGAAGTCAATTGAATTATTAAGTGAGTCCATTCAGAAAGTGCGTTTTATATCGCATAACCTGCATTCAAATGTTTTAAAGGAATTTGGTTTGAATGAAGCCATTTACAGCTTCACTCAAAAATTAAATCAGCCTGGCAAATTAAATATAACAACCCAGTTAGATGAATCATATGAATCAAGAAACCCGGAAGGTGCTATCAGCATTTACAGGGTTCTGCAGGAGTTATGTGGTAATATTATCAAGCATAGTGCTGCCACCGAATTAAATATTCAATCTTTCCTTTCGGGGGGCAGGCTTCGCTTCGTTATTAAACATGATGGTGTTGGCTTAACGCAGCAGGAGTTTGAAAAGTTGCGTTACGAAAAGAAAGGGCTTGGTTTAAAGAATATCCAAAACCGCATTATTTTATTAAAAGGAAGTATCCTGTTTGAAAGAATTGGCAATGAAAATATCATTGCTTTTACAGTTCCCCTTAGCAGCGATATATAAGCGTTACAGTTGCAGGTAACCAGTAACCTTAAACTTGCAATCCCAGATTTGTTAGTCAAACCTGTAACCCCGTAAAAATTCTTCTACAGGCATTCGCTTTTTTCCCTGTAACTGCACATCCCGGCAATAAATAAAACCATCGGCGCATGCAAATTTTATATGGCTTTTATTATCGGTATGAAAAGAACCAACCGGTAAATTGTGCGTTGCTGTTTCTTTTTCAGCAGAGAAAATTTTAAGCACTTTATCATTTAGATAAGTAAAAGCGGCCGGGTAAGGCGATAGGCCGCGAATTAAATTGTATGTATCTGATACATTATTGTTCCAGTCTATTTTACAGGTTTCAGTGTTTAGTTTGGGTGCATGTTTGATGGCTACTAGCCGATGGCTGATAGCTGATTGCTTTTTCTCCTGAATACTGCCGCCTGCTATTGCTTCTATTGTTCTTACAATTAGTGACGCACCCAATTCTTTCAGTTTATCATGCAATTCTCCCGCTGTTTCTTTTTCTCCGATAGTAATTTTTTCCTGCATTAAAATATTGCCGGTATCAATTTCATGCTGCAGTTTAAAAGTAGTAATACCCGTTTCTGTTTCACCATTTATGATAGCCCAGTTTATAGGCGCCGCACCACGGTACTGCGGCAGCAGCGATGCATGCACATTAATGGTTCCAAGCGGCGGCATGTTCCATACAACTTCTGGCAACATGCGAAAGGCAACTACTACCTGCACATCTGCCTGCAATGATTTTAACTGCTCAATAAATGCAGGGTTCTTTAATTTTTCCGGCTGAAGAATGGTGAGTTTTTTTTCAACAGCATATTTCTTTACGGCACTTTGCTGCAGTTGCATGCCGCGGCCGGCAGGTTTATCCGGCGCTGTAATCACGCCAACAATATTGCAGCCCGCATTTACCAAAGCTTCTAATGAAGCCACAGCGAAATCCGGTGTGCCCATAAAAACAATGCGGAGGTTTTTTATTGAACTCATGCACGCAAAGTAAAGCAGATGAAATTAAGTTTTAATGGTTTTTCCCATAGGGTAAAAAAGCAAACGGAGGATCATGCCCCTGTTTGCTCAGTGTGCTTTCTGTCATCCGTCATCTCCCTTCTTTCTTATCTTCCTCCAGGCGGGCAATATTGCTGCAGAAAGGTAGTATAAAGATTACGTAAATGCCTCGTGGTTCCCTCGCCTTCGTTAATGCTGTGCGTGCGGTTTGGATAAGGCATAAACTGGAATATTTTATTGTATTTTATCAGCTCGTTTATCATCAGCTCTGCATTTTTATAATGCACATTATCGTCGCCCGTACCATGAATGATGAGTAAATGCCCCTGTAAATTCTTTGCATAGGTTACAGGCGAACCTGCAATAAAATCTTCCTTGTTTTCCTGCGGCAAACCCATGTAACGTTCCTGGTAAATATTATCGTAGGTAAGCTGGTAATCAACCGCCGCAATGGAAATACCCGTTTTATAAACATCGGGAAACTGGAACATGCAATTAAGCGTAGTAGAACCGCCGCCGCTCCAGCCCCATATAGCAACCCGGCTTGTATCAACAAACGGCCACTGAATAATTTTCCTTGCCGCCATACCCTGGTCGCGGATATTAATGCGGCCAATGTTCCTGTAAATAGCTTTGCGCCATCCGGCACCTTTGGGTGCAGGCGTGCCGCGCCCATCAAGGCTTATGTAGATGTAACCATCATCGGCCATGCTGCCATTATATAAGAAATTAAATGCTGCACCAAATTCATCAGTTACGGTTTGCGAAGCCGGTTCTGTATAAACATAAAAAACAACGGGGTATTTTTTGGTTGAATCAAAATTGGTGGGCTTTACCATCCAGCCATCCATTGTAACGCTGTCGTCTGTGGTAACCCGGAACATTTCTGCATGCGGCAGACTGCGGCCATAACCTGCATCGTCTTCCTGTTTAATTATTTTATGCTGCGGCAGGCTTACCCAGTCTTCAATGGGCGCCGTATTAATGTTTGAAAACTCATGTGAAGCATACAGGCCATTGGGCGAAAGATCGTAATCATGCGTGCCGCTTTCATTTGCAGGCGATAAACGTTCAGCCTTGCTTTTGCCGTCCATTTTTACGCGGTAGAGGTATTGCTGCGTGGCATTATCCGGCGAAGCCATAAAGTAAACATAACCGCTTTTATCGTCATAACCATTCAGCGTAATAATATCATAATCGCCGCTGGTTAATAATGTTTCTTTTTTACCATCCCTGCCAATTAAATAGATGTGCCGCCATCCATCTTTTTCACTCACCCATAAAAATGCACTGCCCTTCTTTACCCATTCCCATCCGGTTTTGAAATTGTTATAAGCCCATGCATTTTTATTATCAATCCATGCCTTGCCGGTTTCTGTATAAATTTCACTGGCTGCGCCTGTGGCAGCATCGCAGTACATCAGCTTTATTTCATTTTGTTTGCGGTTAAATTGCTGTATGATGAGTTGTGAAGCATTGGCAGCCCATTCCATGCGTGGAATATAATGCTGCTGCGGGTCGCCTGGAATATTCATTTTAACGGAATTGCTGCTGGCAATATTTACGGTGTAAACATAACAGGGAGAAGGGTCAACGCCGCCAACAGGATACTCAACAGGTTTTACAAAAGGATAAGTTGAATCGGTATTATTGATCATTAAAAAGTTGGGAATTTTTGTGGCATCCACTTTCCAGTAGGCAATTGTTTTGCTGTCGGGACTCCAGCGAAAGCCATCGCGGCAATCAAACTCTTCTTCATATGCCCAATCGAAAGTGCCGTTTATCAGGCGGTCTGTGCCATCAGTTGTAAGCTGTTTTATTGTGCCTGAAGTCAAATCTTCAACATATAGATTATGATTGCTTACATAGGCGATATTATTGCCATCGGGAGAAAATTTTGCATACATAAGCGAAGATGGTGGCAGAGATTTTCCAACCTGCTTTAAAGATTGATTGGACGTATTTAAAACCCAGTAATCGCCACGGGTATCATAACGCCAGACCTTTTTACTATTTGTATAAATAAGCAGCTTTTTGCCATCATCGGAAAAGAAAAAGTTGCGTACTTGTAACGGTTGTGCAGCGCTTGCAGGCGTTAATTGCTGCGCAGTGGCAATTGTAGTTACGGCAAAAAAAGGCATGTCAACTTTAATAACACCATCGGCGGAAGCCTCATAATAGCTGTTACCATCAGCAGCCCAGTGAATGCCGCGGGGCGGTTGTGCAAATGTTATTAACGACAAACAAATGCAGGCTATCAGCAATAATGATTTGAATATTTTCATGCAGAACTTTTTATGATGGCGAATGTAAAACATCCGGAATAGTATTAAATAGACAGGTTGAATTTGGTAATATTTTTAACTGAATACACCAATAAAGTTTATGGTTTTTGGTTTGCCACGATGCAGGCCAATTTTGTTTAAAAAATAAACATGTGCATTTTCGGCATAAAAAATCCCCCGGTGTAACGGGGGATTAATATCTTGAAATTATCTGGTTAGAATTTTATTTCTTCTTCCTGCGCATCGAAGAAATGAAACTCTGTTAAGTAATAATCGGGATTAGATTTTACGCGGATGCGGGTTTTGTACTTGCGGTTCCACTTCCAGGCAATAGAAAAGAAGCCTTTGGTTAAATGCGAATACAGGTAAGGATGAACGTTTATGGTAAGGTTTTTATGCTGATGAGTTACAAGGTAATTAAGGCGGTTTTCAATTTCATCCACCAATAATAATGTGGGCGCTACTTTGCCTGTGCCATTACAGCATGGGCAAATTTCAGAAGTATTGATGCTCATCTCCGGCCGCATGCGCTGCCTCGTTATCTGCATCAGCCCAAATTTGGAAATAGGCAACACAGCGTGTTTTGCCCTGTCAGGCCTCATAAAGCCGTCCATTGCTTCCTGCAATTTCTTCTTGTTATCAGGAAGTTTCATATCAATAAAATCAACCACTATAATACCGCCGATGTCGCGTAAACGTAATTGCCGGGCTATTTCTTCAGCCGCTTCAAGATTGGTAGCCAGTGCATTTTCCTCCTGGTTATTGCTTACGCTTTTATAACCGCTGTTCACATCAATTACATGCAGCGCTTCAGTATGTTCAATAATTAAATAAGCACCGCTTGGAAGATTAACGGTTTTGCCAAATGCGGCCTTCACCTGTTTGGTTACGCCAAACTGGTCGAAAACAGGTACACCATTTACGTGATTGGTTACAATATCCGCTTTTTCAGGCGCTATTTTTTGTATATAAGAACGGGTGTCGTTATAAACATTACGGTCGTTAATAACTATGCGGTTAAAATCTTCCGTAAGCAGGTCGCGCAGAATGCTTGTGGTTTTATCCTGTTCGCTCAAAATCTTGGCCGGCGCCTTGGCTGCTTTCAGGTTGTGCTGAATACTTTTCCATGTTTGGATAAGCTGGGAAAGGTCTTCGTGCAATTCTGCCGTATTTTTTCCTTCTGCGGCTGTGCGCACAATAACGCCAAAATTTTTGGGTTTGATGGCGTCAATAATTTTTTGAAGCCGCTTTCTCTCTTCCGAGCTATGGATTTTTTTGGAGACGGCTACAATATCATTAAAAGGTGTTATTACCACAAAACGCCCAGGCAGTGAAATTTCGCAGCTTAACCTGGGGCCTTTGGCGGCAATCGGTTCTTTTAAAATCTGCACTAGTATTTCCGGTTTGCCTTTTATTACTTCACTTATTTTTCCGGTTTTTACTATTTCCGGTTCCACCTCAAACTTTGAAAAATCCAATACCTCATTATCTTTTTGCTGAATGGCCAGCTGCGTAAATTTTAAAACAGACCGGGCATAAGGACTCAAATCAGTATAATGCAGGAATGCGTCTTTTTCAAAGCCTACATCAATAAAAGCCGCATTTAAACCGGGAATTAACTTTTTTACTTTGCCAAGGTACAGATCACCAACAGCGAAACTGGCATCCACTTTTTCGTGATGCAGTTCTACCAGCTTTTTATCTTCAAGCAAGGCAATTTCAACGCCATTGGTGGTGGCGTTAATTATCATTTCTTTGTTCACAAATTCATTCTTTATTATGCCATAATTATAATTACAAAAAATGCCTGTACAGCAAGCATGTACACACAGCATTAATACCAGGAAGGAAAGGTAAGGCAGAGTATAGGGAAAAATACCGGCGCAAGGGCATGTGAATTGCGCCGGTAATCAAATTTATCTGTTTTTCTTCTTATGTCGGTTCTTTCTTAATCTTTTTTTACGCTTATGCGTTGCTATTTTATGACGTTTTCTTTTTTTACCACAAGGCATATAAATAATTTTTGTTTTAGTGATTTAAATTATTGTAATGATTTAATTCTATCCTCAATCTCTTTCCTGGCTCGTGGTACCTGAATGTAGTTTAAAGCATTTTTATACCATTTTGCCGCCTCAGGCTTATTTCCCAAATGTTCGTAAATGCTGGCGAGGTTTAAAATAGCTTCAATATTATCCGGTTGTTTTTTTACTACGGTGAGAAAGCGTTCTGCCGCCTTATCGTATTGACCACTTTGAATACCGCCAAGGCCCAGCATCATTTGCGCATAAAGGTTATCAGGGTTTTTATCTGCAATTTCCCGTATGGCAAGAATGCCCTGCATAGGATTGTCAGAAATATTACCAAACATATAACAAACACCAACGCCAACTTTTGAGGAATCGTTGTTAGGATTTATTAAAAGCGCTTTATCAAATAACTCTTTGGCTTGTTCCGCCAGCCAGTGCTGCTGAGAGGCATCTGTTGCCGACATCATGTCATCCAACAGCAAATGGGCTGCAAATGTGAGATTTTTTTCAGAATTTTCCAACTTGGCTGCTTCGCCGCTATAGTAAGCACCCATTATTGAATTATGCAGTGTATCTGCCCAGTAAGAGGATAACTGGTGGTAAACATGAATCTGCTGGTCACGCACATCGCCACGCACTACGCTGTTTTCAAGCTGTATTATTTTTTGAATCTGCTGGGTATCAAGCCCTCTTTTAAATTGAGAGATAACTTCATCGGTATTTAAATGCGTGGGTGCATTGGCTGTGGCCGCAGCAGCAGGTGTGCCCTTACCCGGCGGAATTGTATTACCGAAAAAAAACAGCAGCAGCAGTACTGCCAAACCTGATAAACCTAAAATCCATTGTTGTTTTCGCACGAAGAATTATTAAGGCTGCAAAGTTACTGTCCCGCGGGCATTTGCTTCACTTCATTCACAAATTCTTTAGAAGGCTTAAAAGCAGGAATGTAATGCTCCGGAATGTGAACAGCAATATTCTTTTTAATGTTGCGCCCAATTTTAGCAGCTCTTTTTTTAGTAATGAAACTTCCGAAACCGCGGATGTAAATGTTTTCTCCTTTGGCAATATTCCCTTTAATTTCCTTGATCAGTGTTTCTACGGTTACCAGCACGTCAACCTTGGGGATGCCTGTTTTATCTGATATGTTATTGATAAGATCAGATTTGCGCATGGTGATTGATTTTAAAGATGAATGTAAAAACAACCCTAAATGTAAAACATTCATTTTGAAAACAAAAGGAAATCTCAACAAAAAAGATTATTTAATTTCCTGATTAGCAAACTAATGTATTTAAAGATCAGCCTGGCTTGATGAATTGGCCCGCTTACTTTACTTTTGCGCCTTCAAAAAAAATTAAGGGCAAGTAATGATTAGTGTAAGAAATGTTACGCTGGCTTATGGCAAGCGTGTTTTGTTCGATGAAGTTAACCTGAGTTTTACCAAGGGGAATTGTTATGGCATTATTGGCGCTAACGGTGCCGGCAAATCAACCTTTTTAAAAATATTAAGCGGAGAGATTGAACCCAATAAAGGCGTTGTAGAAATTACGCCCGGCGAACGCATGGCCGTATTAAAGCAAAACCAGTTTGAGTTTGATGAACAAACTGTTTTGAATACGGTATTAATCGGCCACGCCAAACTCTGGAAGCTTATGCATGAACGCGAAACCATTTATGCTAAAGCCGATTTTGATGAGGAAGATGGCATGCGCGCTGCAGAACTGGAAGCAGATTTTGGCGAAATGGGCGGTTATGAAGCCGAAAGCGGAGCCGCCAGTTTATTAAGCAGCCTTGGCGTTACCGAAGACTTTCATAACAGCCTGATGCAGGATATTCCGGGTAATTTAAAAGTGCGCGTATTGCTGGCGCAGGCGCTTTTTGGCAATCCTGATATATTATTACTGGATGAACCTACTAACGGTTTGGATATTGAAACCATCGGCTGGCTGGAGAATTTTTTGGCCGATTATCAAAATATAGTGCTGGTAGTGAGCCACGACCGTCACTTTCTCGACGCAGTTTGTACACATGTGGCCGATGTTGACCGTCAGAAAATTAAAATCTTCACCGGCAATTATACTTTCTGGTATGAAAGTTCGCAGTTAATGAGCCGCCAGATAAATGATAAGAATAAAAAAACAGAAGAAAAGCGTGCCGCCTTGCTGGAATTCATTGCACGGTTCTCTGCCAATGCTTCTAAAAGCAAGCAGGCAACATCCAGAAAGAAAGCTTTGGAGAAATTAACGATTGAAGAAATTGAACCCAGTAACCGCCGTTATCCCGGCATTATTTTCCAGCCGTTGCGTGAAGTGGGCAACCAAATATTAAATGTTGAAAACCTTAGCAAAAAGGTTGATGGCAGAAAGCTGTTTGATAAAATAAGTTTCAGTGTAAACAAAGGCGAGAAAATTGCTTTTTTAAGTAAGGATCCCTTGGCTGTTACCAATTTTTTCGAAATAATCAATGGCAATGAAAATGCCGATGGCGGAAAGTTTGAATGGGGCACTACTATCACCAAGGCTTACCTGCCATTGGAAAACAGTGAATTTTTTACGGAAGGTTTAACGTTGATAGAATGGCTGCGCCAGTTTGTACCATCGCATGTAACCGATGCTGATGAACCTTTCCTGCGGGGATTTTTAGGCAAAATGTTATTCAGCGGTGATGATATTTTAAAGAAGACCAATGTTTTAAGCGGTGGAGAAAAAGTGCGCTGCATGATCAGCCGTATGATGCTGCAAAATCCCAACCTGATTACACTTGACCAGCCCACCAATCACCTTGACCTGGAAAGCATACAGGCATTTAACGAAGGCTGCCAGGTATTCCCGGGCATTGTATTAATTACATCGCATGATCATACGTTTATACAAACGGTAGCCAGCCGAATAATTGAAATAACACCCAACGGCACTATCGACCGTTTGATGGATTTTGATGAGTATATGGAAGATGCGAGAGTGCATGCATTGCGGGAAGAGATGTATAAATAACCTGTTTGATTTAATTTGATAAAAAGAGGACCTGGCAATCTTAAAATTGCCAGGTCTTTTTATTTCGAAAGCACATCCTGAAATTAACAATCTTTGACTTCGCAGTTCTTATGCAAAGTCTCTCACTTTTTATATTAATTTGCCTCATGCTTTCAAAGCTTGTTATACAGAACTATGCTATCATAGATTCCATCGAAATAAATTTCTCTGAACATTTCAATATTATCACCGGTGAAACAGGCGCCGGTAAAAGTATTCTGGTGGGCGCTTTAAGTTTGATTTTAGGTGAGCGCGCCGATTCATCTTCCTTATTAAACAAAGAAAAAAAGTGTTTTGTCGAAGGCGTTTTTAATATAGAGAAGCGAAAGAATGTTGTACAATTTTTAAATGATAATGAATTTGGTGAAGATGATGAACTGGTACTGCGCCGGGAAATTGCTGCCAATGGAAAATCGAGAGGTTTTATAAATGATACACCTGCCAATATTCAACAACTAAAACAACTGGCTTCCATGCTGGTTGATTTGCACCAGCAGTTTGATACATTGGAATTAGGCGACAGCGATTTTCAGCGCGAAGTATTGGATGCGCTTGCCGGTAATGAACACGCATTGAGTGAATACATCTATTTATTTAATTCATGGAAGCAAACACAACAAAAATTAGAAGCGCTAACCGCATCAAAAAATAATTTTCAGAAAGAACTTGATTACAACAGGTTTTTATTTGATGAACTGCATGATGCAAATTTCAGCGAAAATGAACTGGAAGATTTGGATAATGAACTGCAGTTGTTGAGTAATGCAGAAGAAATTAAAACTGCTTTAGATGTTTCGGTGTATGAATTAAAGGAAAGTGAGCAACCTGTTGTTCAAACATTAAAACAACTGGTAAATAAACTAAATGCTTTTGCTTCTTTCAATTCAAATCTTGAAGAAATAATTAAGCGCCTGCAAAGCACACAGATTGAACTGGCCGACATTAGCAATGAACTGGAAAATTTAAACAGCGATGTGAACTATGATGAGCAACGTATTAGTTTCATCAATGACCGGCTGGCGCTTGGTTACAAGCTGCAGAAAAAACATGGGGTTCAGTCAACAAATGAATTGCTGAATATCAAAAAGGAATTGCAGCAAAAATTAGATGCGGTTTTGAATATTGATGAAGCCATCAGTTCAACCCAAAATACATTTGATCAGCAATTAAAGCGGCTCGAAGCATTGGCGGAAACGCTATCGGCCAAAAGAAAAAAAGTGGTGGATGCATTTGAAAAGAATGTAAACAATTTGCTTACGCAGGTGGGCATGCCCAATGCAAAAATTAAAGTGGCAGTTAATGATACAATCTTGCAACAGTTTGGAAAAAATACAATTGAATTTTTATTCGATGCCAATAAAAGCAACCGCTTTGAAGCTTTGCGCAAAGTAGCCAGCGGCGGCGAATTAAGCAGGCTGATGCTTTGTATAAAATCGCTGGTGGCAGAAAAAATAAACCTACCCACTTTAATATTTGATGAAATTGATACCGGCATTTCCGGCGAAGCAGCAAAACAGGTAGGTATAATTTTAAAGCAACTGGCCGGGCAAAGGCAGGTTATTTCTATTACGCACCAGCCGCAAATTGCGGGTAAAGCCGATGCCCATTTTTACGTGTATAAAGAGGTGAAAAACGATAAGGTTAATACAAATATCCGCCAGTTAAATACAAACGAACGCATACAGGCAATAGCGCAAATGCTTTCCGGCGAAAAGCCAACGGCAGCAGCAGTTGAGAATGCCAGGGAAATGATTGCCGGCTAAAGCGTGTTGGGTCAATCATAAAAAATAACCAAATTTTCATTTGGTTCTGCCTGGAAAGTAAAGTTTATTTATTAAACTAACACCTGTTAATTGCCGATTTGCTTATCTTGAAACCCTCGCCTGCCATACGAAAAAAACTTATTAAATAAATTAAACTGAAATTGTAAAAGTACATGCCTATGGCAAGTAATTATGGGTTATATAACCCTTCTTTTGACCGCGACTCCTGCGGTATTGGTTTTGTTGCAGATATCAAGGGCAAAAAAAGCCATCAAACAATTTCTGATGCGCTTACTGTGCTTGAAAACATGGAGCATCGGGGAGCTTGTGGTTGTGAAAACAATACCGGTGATGGTGCTGGCATTATGATACAAATGCCGCATGTATTCTTTAAGGAAGAATGCTCAAAGCTTGGATTTGCATTGCCGGATTATGGCAGGTATGGAGTGGGTGTTATATTCTTTCCAAAGGATAAAGAACATTACGAAGAGTCGCGCATGCTGTTTAGCAAATGTGCCGATGCATTAAACCTGAAAGTGCTTGGCTACAGGAAGGTGCCGGTAGATGATACGGAAATTGGTTTTAGTGCCCTGAGTGTTGAGCCGCACATTGAGCATGTTTTCATTAAATGCCCCAATCATATTTATGACCCCGAAACATTCGAGCGCAAGCTTTTTGTGCTGCGTAATTATGCTTCCCATCTCATTAATAAAAGCATTGGAGAAGACGAGGTTGGCTTTTATATAGCCTCGCTTTCTCATAAAACAATTGTATATAAAGGGCAGCTAACCAGTGCGCAGGTGCGTAATTATTTTACCGATCTTAAAAACCCGAAATTAGTAAGCGCATTCGGGCTGGTACATTCCAGGTTTGCTACCAATACATTTCCTTCGTGGAAGCTTGCGCAGCCATTCCGTTTTATGGCGCATAACGGTGAGATCAATACCCTCCAGGGCAATTTAAACTGGCTGCGTTCCAGCAATAAATCATTCACTTCGCCTTATTTTTCTCCGGAGGAAATGAATTTATTATTGCCGATCGTAACGCCCGGCCAAAGTGATTCTGCATGTT
>JAEWJV010000185.1 GCA_023386395.1 Bacteroidota bacterium | reverse complement strand
CCATAAGTGAGACCCTGCCCGTCTTCTGTAGTATTATCGCCATACAGTGAAAGATCAGCCGCCACGGTGCTTCCGGCTTTATAAGCAACCCCGTTATTTGGAGGGGCGCCATTAGCCAGATCGGAATTTATATATCTCAATGCCACGCCTAAACCTAATGTACTGGATATTTTTCTTGAATACCCCAAATCAATCGCAAATTCAAATGGGCGGCCAGAGCCTGTGGGTGTGCCTGTAAAATCTGTGAAATCTATATTGCCCAGGTTAAAATATCTTATGCCTGCAGAAAAAGCCTGGTCTTCGTCCAGTTTATGATAACCTGCCAGCGTAATCATATACACATCTTTGGCAATGTCCTGCAGCCAGGGCGTATAGGTTACACTCACGGCTGTTGGCGATGTGGTAAAAGGGGTTTTGGCAATATTCCAGAAAGCTGCATTGGCATCGGGGCTTATGGCAATACCAGCATCTCCCATGCCACCGGCACGTGCATCCGGGGAAATTCTAAGAAAAGGGGTTGCGGTTGTTATGATATCGTTTTGTGCAAATGCAGAAGACAGTAAGCAGCAACCTGCCAGCAGTAAACAAGCCGGGACCAGTAATTTTTTTCGCATCATTCGTTTGTTTTAATCATTTTGGTTTTTATCGTCATATTGGCTTTTAGGGCTAACTGACTAATGCGTATAATTTATTCGATAGAAGTATTTAAGACGATTAAAAATAACTGGTTAGTATGGCAAATATGTAATATTTTTCAATTTTTTACTAATAATACATAAAAAGAATTCAAAGGCGGCTGAGATCACGGCTTCTTGTTTTTTTCCCGCATGGCCTTGTAAATTTTTACGGCGCTCATTAATAGCACTACAAAACATACCAGCCCCACCAGGCCCCAAACGAAACTGATACTTTGCTTTACCGTTGCCAGCATTACAATAGCCACCAAAAAAATGGTAGCCACTTCATTCCATATACGCAGTTGCTGAGAACTGTATTTAAACACACCGCTTATTTGCTGTTTAAATATTTTATGGATTGAAAAATGATATGCATATAATAGCAATACAAAACAAAGCTTTATTAGCAGCCAGCGCCCGGGTCCGGTAAAAAGAGCAGGCCCCCATCCGCCAAAATGCAAAACCAGCGAACCGAAAATTAAGGTGAGAATAGCCGAAGGCCAGGTAATGCCGAACCAAAGCCTTTTCATCATAACAGCAAACTGATCGTGCAATGCCTGCTTTACAGCCGGTTCTTTATCGTTGGCCTCTGTATTATAAATAAAAAGCCTTGGCATATAAAACATGCCGGCAAACCAGGTTACCACAAAAATGATATGTATTGCTTTTAAGTATTGATATGGCATAATGCATCCTGTTTAATCAAACAACATTTCTGTGCTGCCGTTAAAATAATCCTTTATCCAGTTTGTTACTGTTTGCACCCATAAAGGCTGCGTATTCATGCATGGAATAAACTCAAAAGATTCGCCGCCTGCATCTAAGAAAGTTTTCCTGGCCTGTATGGCAATTTCTTCCAGCGTTTCCAAACAATCGCTTACAAATGCCGGGCACACAACCAGCAATCTTTTTACACCTTCACCGGGCAAATTAGGGAGGCGCTCCTGGGTGGAGGGCAATAACCAGGGATCTTTGCCCAGCCTCGACTGGTAAGTTTGCTCTACTTTTTCTTCAGGTATATCTAATGTTTTTGTTACAAGTTCGGTTGTAACAATAGTTTGATGGCGGTAACAGAATTTATGCGTGGGTGAAGCTATATGACAGCACCGGTTTACCTGCAGGCAATGCTGGCCGGTTATATCGCTCTTCCTTATATGCCTTTCGGGCACACCATGATAGCTGAATAAAATCTTATCATATTCTTTTTGCAGATAAGGTTTTATGCTTTCGCTCAACGCATAAACAAATTGCTCATTATTATAAAACGGCTTTATTACTTTCAGCACTGAAGCATAATTCTTTTTCTTATGCTGATGTTTAATGTCTTCAACCGCAGTTTCATAGCTGCTCATGGCATAATGCGGGTATAAAGGCAATAGCAAAATTTCTTTAAGCTGCGGGTTTTCTTCATGCAGCTTTTTTAATACAGATGCCGCAGCAGGTTTTTGATAACGCATCACCAGTGCAACAGGTTCTTCAAAATTTGCCTGCACCGCTTTTTGCAATTGTTTGCTTATCACAATCAGAGGCGAGCCTTCTTTCGTCCATATTTTGTTATAAGCTTCGGCAGAATTTTTTGCCCTGAAAGGAACAATAATGCCTCTTACAAGCAAAGCCCTTAATAAAAAAGGTTTATCAATCACCCGCCCGTCCATTAAAAATTCATTGAGAAATCTCTTTACATCATTTACGTCTGTTGAATCGGGCGAACCGAGATTCATTAATATTATCGCACGGGTATGCTGTTTCATAAAGCCGCAAAAGTAAAACCTGTTTCGTTGAAACAATACTTTATGTATGCCGTAAAACATAAATTCCGTGTAAAAGGAATAGCACCGCCACAATTTAAAAATTGCCTCAGCCGGAATTTTATCAAAACATGACATATAAATGACACTTCAACTGATTTTAATCATGTTTATAGGATGGTTGCAAACTAATTTTGCGACGTTTGATATAACAGGATGGATATATATAAATTTTGCGTAGCAGGAATAAATTACAAAAAAGCAGATGCTGAATTACGCAGCTCGTTTGCTGTAAACAATGATCAATATTCTTCTATTCTTGAAAACGCCCCTTCATTTGCATTGAAAGAGGTTTTTGTGCTTTCAACCTGCAACAGGACAGAAATATACGGGCTTACTGAAAATGCTGCTGACCTCATCAGCCTGCTTTGCGCCGAAACGCCGGGCAGCGTGGAAACTTTTGCAAAATCGGCTTACATAAAAAAAGGCCGTGAAGCCATAGAACATCTTTTTGATGTGGCTGCCGGGCTTGATTCCCAGATTCTTGGTGATTATGAAATTGTGAGCCAGATAAAACTGGCCGCCAGGTTTGCAAGACAGCATGGTTTTCTCGGTGCATATTTAGACCGCCTGGTGAACAGTGTTTTGCAATCGTCCAAACTAATTAAAAATAATACAGCATTAAGCGGTGGCACTGTTTCTGTTGCATTTGCTGCAACACAATACATTAAAAAGCATGTAAAAGATATCAGCGATAAAAAAATATTATTGCTGGGCACGGGAAAAATTGGCAGCAGCGCCTGCAAAAACCTTGTGGATTATCTCGGCACAAAAAACATTACGCTTATAAACCGTTCTCCTGAAAAAGCAATAGGGCTTGCAACAGAGCTTGGCTTAAAAACGGCTTCCATTGATAATGTTGAAACCGAAGTGAATGCGGCCGATATTATAGTGGTAGCTACCAATGGTGCACAGCCGGTAATACTTGCTTCACATATAACTTCACATCAACCCAAATTAATAATTGATCTTTCTATTCCGTTTAATGTGGAAGAAAGTGTTCGGTATTTATCCAATATTCAACTGGTAAATGTGGATGAATTATCCAAGCTGAAAGATGAAACACTTAAAAAGCGCGAGGCGGAAGTGCCAAAAGCAAAGGCCATTATTGCCGAATCGATGCAGGATTTTATTGAATGGTATTATATGCGCAGGCATGTGCCCATGCTGAAAGAACTGAAATTAAAATTAAAAGAACTGCACTCTTATACTTTTATTCCTGATGCAGATAACCCGCTTTGTGAATCCAGGATCAATATTAAAATTCAGCGCGTGGTAAACGAAACAGCATGCAGGATAAAAGAAACAAATACCAAAGGCTGCCATTACATTGCTGCAATAAATGATTTTATTTGCACTGCATAAATCATGGCGAATACAATTATCAGAATAGGTACAAGGGAAAGCCCGCTGGCCGTTTGGCAGGCAACACAGGTGCGAAACCTGCTTACTTCAGAGAATATACAATCTGAACTGGTATATATAAAGAGTGAAGGCGATACAGATTTGATTACGCCTTTATATGCTTTGGGGGTTCAGGGCATTTTTACAAAAGCACTGGATGCTGCTTTGCTGAACAACAGGATTGATATTGCTGTTCATTCCATGAAAGATGTGCCTGTGCAGATGGCGGAAGGCATTGTGCAGGCTGCTGTTTTAAAACGTGCCTCTTATAAAGATGTGTTTGTTTATAAAAACAAAACTGATCTTGAAAAGATTGGTTATATAAACAATATGTGGACTGATCCGTTGTCAGCATCTCACTCACCACTCACCATTGCCACCAGCAGCGTTCGACGCATTGCGCAATGGCTGAACCGTTATCCTGATACGGTTATTGAAAACCTGCGTGGCAATGTAAATACCCGTTTGAATAAAGTAAAAACCAATAACTGGAATGGCGCCATTTTCGCTGCCGCCGGCATTGAGCGTATTAATTTAAGACCTGAAAATTCAGTTGATATTGACTGGATGCTGCCTGCGCCTGCACAAGGCGCTATTGTTGTTGTTTGCAAAAAAAATGATGAAGCAATATTTAATGTATGCAGCAATTTTAATGATAAAGGCACAGCCCTGTGTGTAAAGATTGAAAGGGATTTTCTCAAAACCTTAATGGGTGGCTGTTCAACGCCGATAAGCGCGTTGGCAAAAGTTGAAGGCAAGGCAGTTATGTTTAATGGAAATATATTATCAACAGATGGAAAGCAAAAAGTTGAGATAAATAAAACAGTTGCATTAAACGAAGCCGCATCGCTTGGTACAATAGCCGGTGAGGAAGTTTTAAAAAACGGCGGTGATAAAATCATTGAGCAGATTCGCAATGCCGGCAAATAATATTTCCATATTAATTACAGGTGATATTGACGAAGCCTTAGTTGAGCAACTTACTTCCAAAGGTTTTAATGTTGATGTTATTCCATTCATTAAAACAGAAAGCATTCAATCAGCAACTGTTCAACAGGAAGTTGAGCACATCGCCACGCTGGATGCAACTGTTATTTTCACAAGTACCAACGCTGTTGAAGCAGTGCACCGGTCTTTGTCAAATAAAAAAACCAACTGGAAAATTTATTGCGTTGGCGAAAAAACAAAATCAGTGATTGAAAAATTGCTGGCAGGTGCTAACGTTATTGGCGTAGCTGATGATGCGGTTCATCTTTCACAAAAAATAACCAGCGCAAATAATATAAATGAAGTTTATTTTTTCTGCGGCGATAAAAGAAGGGATACATTACCACAGCTGCTTGCAGCTGCTAATATTGCCGTGCATGAAGTGAAAGTATATACCACCACTATCTTTCAACATACACTTACAAAGGAATACGATGCTGTTTTATTTTTCAGTCCAAGCGCAGTAAAAGGTTTGTTTGCCAATAATGGTTTAAATACAAAAACGGTTTTATTTGCCATTGGCCGTACAACAGCCGGCGAGATAAAAAATTATTCTTCAAACAAACTTATCCTAACTGAAAAACCGGCGAAAGAACTAATGATTAAAAAACTGGTTGCTTTTTTTAATAAGTAACCATATTTTGCTTAATCAGTGCATACGGAAAGCTGCTTAAAATCTTCAGACAGCAACACAGAGCTAATACAGGTTATATCATTATCTGTGTGCTGCTTTGTTTTGTGCTAAAATTTTTACTGATTGATTGCAGCAAGCGCATTTAATTTACCATACCCGAAATTCTTGTTCTTCTTTGGGTAACCGCTTGCTGTTGTGGTAAGCCGTTCTATAATCTGCTCTCTTGTTTCTGTTGGATGCGCAGCCCACACCAGCGCCGCAACACCAGCTGATGTTGCCGTTGCAACAGAAGAACCACCAACTGTTGTTGGCACATTGCCGCTTATGGCGTTGGCAATTGGGCTCATATTGTCGCTGGTTTTATTCATCACAATCACAAAATCAATCTGACGGCCTTTATGGCAATCGCCGCATGCCTTTAAGGTAGCTGTATTTTTTACACCGGTTATAGCCTGCACCTGCGGTAAAGTTGCAGGAAAGGTTACGCCAACCCATGAAGTAAAATCCGTTGAAGTTCCGCCTGCGCAAAACATCAGTTTTCCTTTATTGTAAGCATACATAATGGCATCTTTTATTTGAGAAGCGGCTGTTACGCGGCCAAGGCTTAAACTGATTATTTTAATGGAAGCATCATCTGCTGCATACGTATAAGCATCTGCAACACCTTTAACTTCTGAGCCGTCAATTATCACATCGTTAGCGGCTTTACAAACAACGAGGCTGCTGTTATAAGCTACGCCACATGAATTTCCATTCGTGCACCGCGGTGCAGTTGCCGTGCTTGTCATTGTAGTACCATGACCGCAATTATCATTTGTGTTAGCTGTTTTAGGAAGGGTAACAATTTTCTCTAAAGTCCTGCCGGAAGAATAACCCTGGTTAAAGCCGTTGTTCATATTATCCTGGTCAGGGCTAAGGCCGGTATCAATGACCATTATTTTAATGCCTGCTCCGGTGCTTAATGCCCATGCTGCCGGTATGTTATGATAACTGTAATTCCACGATTGTTTTGCCCCCGGCGCAATGGTTGTATAATCGTCGCCTTCCTGCAAATCGGTGACACCTGTATAACCGCCGCAACCCGCGCCAAGTGAAGCTCTTACCTGCGCGTCCAGATCAGCATCATAATTTCCGGGCTCATAACCTATTGGTTCAGCATAACGGATGAGCTTACTGTTGCGCAGCATTTTAAACGTGCTGAAATTATCAATACGCACATCAATAACCGGCAATTTGTATTCTTTCCAAACTTCTATATCTTCTGCTTTTAAACCAGGATGCAGCAATCTTTCCTGCTGCAGAATCATTAGTATAACCTGCGTTTTTATAGCGCTCCATTTATTATCGTGAATATTAATTTTTGCAAGGCGTTCTTCAACATTTTTTTCATTTAAAGGTTTATACCCTACTGAAACAATATGATCAGGGCTGTGCATAATGGCGCTGAATGCCATTAAATCTGAAGCATCGCCCCAGTTAAATTCACCTTTTTCGTTGATTGTTTTTGTAATGAAAGCATTTATTTGCGCAGGTGTCATCAGTTGCGTTTGCACCTCTTCAACCGATGCACTGTTAACCTCATTTGAAGTTGACATTTTATTACAGGCTGCAAAAAATAATACACAAGCAAGCAGTGCAGGAGGAAGCTTTTTCATAGTAGTTGCGTTAAAATAGCAGTTAATAAAAGCAGTAAGTTACACGTATTAGTTATTAATACAAATTAATATTTGTGGTTCTCTACATGCTTGAAAGCATTCGATATAACCATCTGCTGAATAAACTCCGGTATAAGCCTGCTGATATGATAAGACAATTTATTTATAAACCCCGGGATGATCCTCGCCTTTCCCTTCAGCATTTTATCAATAGCTTCTTCCGCTACTTCTTCAGGCAGTAAGATAGAGCGTTTTGCCATGCCTTTTAATTCTTTATTGCAGGCAATGGTATTTGCATTACTGTCGGTGCCGCCGGGGCATAAAACACTTACATTAATATTATGCCGTTTCAGTTCAAGCCTTAGCGAACGGCTGAAATAATAAATGTATGCTTTGGATGCTATATAAACTGTTTTACCGGGAATCATATAAAAACCGCCCATGCTGCTTGTGTTCATTATATGCGATGGTGCATTGGCCTTTAGCTCAGGCAAAAACAAACGTGTAAGCATAGTGGCGGCATGAATGTTTAGTTCAAGCTGGCGCTCGTAAAAAACAGTTTCGGTGTGTTCAAAATCGCCTTTGCTGCCAATGCCTACATTATTAATAAGGATATTAATGTTGAAATTATTTTCCTTCACCCATTTATATACAGAACAAAAAGATTGGGGCTTGCTTAAATCGGCGCCGAAACTGCAGCATTCTATATTCTTAAAAGTTGATTGTATTTCATTAACCGTGTTTTCCAGTTCAGTCCCAGACAGTGCAACCAGCAATAAATTCATATTTTTTTTAGCGCATTCAAAAGCAAGCGCTTTACCAATACCAGCTCCTGCACCTGTAATCAAAGTGTACATCTTCATTATTGCTGCTTCCTTATTTTATATTGTTAAGAGCAAATTAAACAGGGTTAATAACATCTTTCTTATAAATAATGTGAAGAGAAAGAAACATTAACCCAAACGCAGGATAAACTTTAAAAGTATAATTCAAAGCTATCAACTTTCATTACAGCACTTAGCCCGGATTATTTCTCAGCCATTCAACCGTTTTCTTTAACCCTTCTTCCAGCGATATAAAACTATAACCAAGTTCATGCTGCGCTTTACTGCTGTCAACATCCCAGTTGTAATAATATTTTCTTATCCATGGCGGCGTAAGCAATGGTGGCCTGCCCGTTAGTTTCGAATATAATTCAATTACATTACCTGCAAACATCATTGTCCATACAGGAAATTTTATCAATGTATGTTTTTCACCTGTTATCTGCGCCAGCAAATTAAAGAATTCAATGTACGATGCGTTTACACCACCCAGGTTATACCGCTCTCCTGCCCTTCCTTTCTGCATGGCAAGAATATGGCCGTTCACAATATCATCAATATATACATAGCTTCCTGTGCGTTTGCCATCGCCTGGCATAATTTTCCATTTGCCCGACATATATAATTTTACCAGCCTTGTAACAGCATTGCTTTCAGTTATAGTACCCGGCCCATAAATACGCGGGGGGTTTACT
>JAEWJV010000166.1 GCA_023386395.1 Bacteroidota bacterium | reverse complement strand
AGTAAACCGGAGCGCTGTTCTGCGGCATATAAGCGGTTAAAATTCTCATCGAGAAAATTATACTTAAACGGATAGTTTGCGTTGTATTTCTTCCATTCTTTTTGCGCTGCAGCTATAGCCGCCGGTGCATCTTTGCCCGTTGTTTTAATATAAATATTTCCATAGTTAAGCGGCTGTGCGTAAAAAACAGCGGGCTTTATTCTTGTGCGCATAGAAGTAAAATGAAAATCTTTTACAACGCCTATGATCGTTCCTTCTGTTTTCCATAAACGGAGGCGTTTGCCAACAGGATCTTTAATGCGCATGGTTTTTACCGCTGTTTCATTCAATATAAAATGCATGGAATCTGCCACAGCGCCTGTAAAATTGCTGCCTTCAGTCAATTGCATTTTAAAGAATGGGATAAAGTTTTTACTGATGTTCATCGGGCTTAGCATAACCGTTTCACCGGTTTGCTTTCCATCCCACTCATTATCGCCGGTTTGATTACCAAAATCAATAATGTTGGCATTTGTAAACGTTACATCTTTTATCGCCGGCTGCTGTAAGAGGTCGGATTTAACTGCTTCAAGATGCCCTGCCATGTCTATCATTCGTATTGATAAAACATTCTCTTTATCGTAACCTAATTGCTTTGAATTGATGTATTGCAGTTGTTTGCCAATTACAATAGTTCCCGTTATAAGTATAATAGAAAAAGTGAACTGCACAACCACCAGCACTTTTCTGAATGCAGCATTGCTGAAGTTTGCGCTTAGCTTTCCTTTTAACGCTTTTACCGGCTCAAAAGAAGACAATAATAATGCAGGATAAATACTTGAAATAATAAGCGTGCCTGCAATAGTGCAAAGCATCACTATCCATATATGGTAATCAGCAAAATTCAAAACAATTTCTTTGGATGCCACCGTATTGAAAACCGGTATTAAACTGTAAACAAGCACTAGGGAAATGATAATAGCCACAACAAAAAGCAATGCTGTTTCTGTTATGAATTGCAGGAACAACTGCCCCCTTGCTGCACCAACTATTTTTCTTAAACTCACTTCTTTTGCACGCAACATGGAACGGGCCGTAGAAAGGTTTACGTAATTAATACAGGCAATTACCAGTATTAAAATAGCAATGATGGTAAACATGCGCACCATCCCAATGCCGCCGTCGCCATCATCGGCGCGGTATAAATGCATCTTGCTCAGCGGCAGCCATACATAACCAATATCCGTATCATCCGGCTTAATGCTTAAATGCATGTCTCGCAGTTTTTTGACAAAACCTTCAAATGAAAAACCCGGCTGCAGCAGGAGATAAGTGTTATAATCAAAATTGCTGAAATCGTTATTGATATTCTTTCCATCCGTATTACCGGTATAATTCTTTTCAGCAACAAGGCTCATGGGAAAAATCATATCACCTTGTATGGTTGAATTTTTAGGAAAGTCTTTTATGATGCCGGTAACTTTAAAAGCATCTTTATATTCAGTCGTTATAACTTTTCCTATTGCATCATCATTTCCAAAAAACTTTTTTGCTGTTGTTTCAGTTAGTACAACTGAACGACTGTCGGGGAAAGGATTGGTTGTATTTCCTTTAATGATATTAAAATCAAACATTGAAAAAAATGAAGGATCAGTAACCACGGTCCTTTCATCGCTGAATACTTTATCCCCGTATTTATATAAACCATAATAATAGTTTTCCGTAACACGTACCACCTCTTTTACACCTGGAATTTCTTTTTTTGCCATTTCGCCTATCGGCGCTGTTGTAACCGTCCATAGCTGCCTTGCCGGGCCGGTGGCCACCATGTTTTCCAGCTTAATAATGTTTAATGCATTCTTGTGAAAACGATCGTAGCTATATTCATCCTGCACCCATAATAAAATGAGTAAACCAACGGTTAAACCAATACTCAGCCCTGTAATATTGATGACAGAATAAAATTTATTCTTCACCAGGTTTCGCCAGGCAGTTTTAAAATAATTTTTGAACATGATTGCAAGTTTTACGCTGTACGTTTATGTTATAAGTTTTATTGAC
Organism: Bacteroidota bacterium; assembly: GCA_023386395.1. Classification (GTDB taxonomy): domain Bacteria; phylum Bacteroidota; class Bacteroidia; order Chitinophagales; family Chitinophagaceae; genus Parafilimonas. Next base: position 4,941 of record JAEWJV010000166.1, on the reverse strand, counting down.
GATTCACGTTATCATTCCGTTCTTAAACTCTTCACCGGGTTTGCAATTGCCGCTTTGATTGATTGAAAGCTGATGGTGAGCAGCGTAACCAGTATAGCAACTGCAGATGATACTATAAATACGTTTGCGCCAATACTTATCCGATAGTCATATTGTTGCAGCCAACCATTTACAAAATGCAGCGCCACAGGCGTGGCAATAAGACAGCTAATTAAAACCAACCCAACAAAATCCCTGGAAAGCATTAGCCAGATTTGAATTACAGTTGCGCCTAGAACTTTGCGTATACCAATTTCCTTATTGCGTTGCTCTGCGGTGTAAGCGGCCAAGCCAAATAAACCAAGACAGGAAATAAAAATGGCCAGGGCAGCAAACAGGCCTGCCAGCTTTCCAATCAGCAATTCAAGATCAAATTTGGCTGCGTATGCATCATCAACAAACGTATAAACATATGGAAAAGAAGGATTGTATTTATTGAAAATACCGGTAAGTGTTGCAATTGCCTGCTGGGCATTTACCGGCGGACTTAAGCGATAAGTGACAACCCTTGCCCTGTGTGAATCGAAAAAAAATAAGGCAGGCCGTGGTTTGGAAAAAGGGGAGCCCATTATAACATTTTTTGCAACCGCAATAATGCGCACTGCATGGTCGCTTCCGCCCCAGCGGATAATTTTATTAACAGGGTCTTTTAAACGCATACCTGCTACAGCTGACTCATTAACAATAACATCCAGTGAATCAACGTCGCCTTCAAAATTTCTTCCCTGCACTAATTGCATACCCATCGTGGAGAAGTAATCGACATCAGCAACGCCAATGGTTGCAACATCTACACTTTCACCGGCCGTTTGTTCCGGCCATTCCATTATGCTATTAGAATTGGTAATGTTTGTAACAGGGCTGGAAGATTGTGTTACTGCAGTAACAACTCCGGATTGTAATAAGTCGTTTTTTAATGCAGGAAAATTTTGTTTGATGTCAGGACTGGCATTCGTCATCACCAGGCTATTAGCATTATATCCTGTGGGCCTGGATTTTGCATATTGTATTTGCTGGTAGATTATTACTGTACTAATGATTAAAGCTATGGAACAGGTAAACTGCAATACTACCAACACTTTCCTTGGTATTAATGCCAGTCTGCCGATCTGCGTGGAGCCCTTTAACACTTTTACTGCCCTGAATGAAGACATATAAAATGCCGGCCTGCTGCCCGCAATAATACCGGTTAACAACACGTAGGCCATCATACTCAGCCAGAATATTCCGCTGGCGTAAGGAATAGAAATGAAGGAAGATGTCAGCTGGTTAAAATAAGGCAGCAACAATTGAACAACCAGCAAGCAAATACAAAATGCCACGATCACCATTAAAACTGATTCAATTAAAAACTGGAATATCAACTGGCTGCGCAATGAACCAATGGCCTTGCGTACACCCACTTCTCTGGCTCTTTTTTCAGAACGTGCAGTAGAAAGGTTAATGAAATTGATACAGGCAATAAGTAATACAAGAATACCGATAATACCAAACATTTTTACATAATCAATAAAGCCGGTTGCCTGCCCGTTTTTATAATCTCCATACAGGTGCCATTTATTGAGTGGTTGTAAGGCAATCACTCCTTTATCTTCTTTATAGTCCTGCGGATCGTATTGGGCGATGATGATATTTAATAGAGGCTGCACCTGTGCTGCAGTAACATTTGGCTGCAGCGACACAAAGGTCTGAAAGGTGAGATTGCTCCAGTCGCCGCCACTGGGTTTTAAACCCTCCTTTTGAAGATAGTATGTCAGCGGTGCCAAGAAGCTGAACTGCAATGTTGAGTTGCCCGGTACATCTTTTATAATGCCGGTCACTTTAAAGTCCTGTTCGTTATCCATCCGAACCACTTTATTAATGGGGTCTTTATCCCCAAACAAGGCTGTTGCTGTAGCCTGGGAAAGCACGATGCTATAAGGATCCTGCAAGGCACTATTGGCATTTCCTTTTACAAATGGATACTGAAAGATCTTAAGGAAATCTTTTCCCACCATAGCGCCCCGTATCTCCAGCTTTTTATCACCAACGGTAAGCCCGTGTGGTTTCATCCAATCAGTTTTCGCCACATACTCAATACCCGGCACATCACGACGGAGTGTTTCCGACAAAGGTTGCGGTGTAGCCATTACCATTTGCCTGGTACCATTATCCATGTATTGTTTCCCTGCTTTATAAACATTCTCATGATTGGGCAGAAATTTGTCGTAAGAGAACTGGTATTGTATCCATAATCCAATCAGTAATGCAACGGCCATGCCTGCCGCAAGACCGATAATATTAAGCAGGCTGTAGCCTTTGTTTTTTAATAAACTTCTCCAGGCGGTTTTAAAATAATTTTTTATCATGCTTGATGGTTAATTTATTTGTGACTGATATACATTTTCAAATTTTCAAATCACTTCATTTTCAAATTGAACTATTCCGTTCTCAAACTCTTCACCGGGTTGGCTATGGCCGCTTTAATGGCCTGGAAGCTTACCGTAATAAAAGCAATGACCGCCGACAAGCCGCCTGCAATCACAAATACCCATATTGAAATACTTACGCGGTATTGATAAGACTGCAGCCATTTATGCATGGCAATCCATGCAATGGGGGATGCCAACAGGAATGATATCAGTACAAGCATTAGAAAATCTTTTGACAATAATGCAACGATGCCCTGAATACTTGCCCCTAAAACTTTTCGTACACCAATTTCTTTAATGCGTGTTTGCGCTACGTACGTGGCAAGCCCGAATAACCCAAGGCACGAAATGAATATGGTTAAACCGGCAAACAGACCGGAAAGTGTTGCCGTTTGCTTTTCATCATGAAATTTTTTATCATATTCCTCATCATAAAAGCGAACATTAAACGGGTATTGTGGATTATATTGTCTGAATACTGCTTCTGCTTTTTTAAGGCTCGCTGCAATGGATGGATTGGGGTTTAATTTAAAATTGATAACATCGCCACTAAATATTGGTCCCACAATAATCATTTGCTGAACCGGCTCGTAAGGCGTGTTCAAAATAAAATCTTTTATTACACCAACTACATGCACGCTGTCATTTCCATTTCTGATAATAGTGCCGATTGGGTTTTTTAAATGCATTGCTTTAACGGATGCCTCATTCAGCAAACAGGCACTTGAATCTGTTTTATATGTATTTACATCTATACCGCGGCCTTCAATTATTTTTACTCCCATTGTTCCTTGAAAATCTTCATCAGCACTGAACATATTAAAGTCAATCTTTTTATCCTCTTCTGTACTTCCATTCCATTCAAAACCCCAACTGTCACCCCAGCTCTCTGTCATTGGTCCGCTTGTTTGCGTAACAGCAGTTGCAGCGCCGCTTGAAATCAAATCTCTTCTAATCAATTGATAATTTTTGTGCGCATCACCAAATTCAATTATAAAAGCAAGGTTATCTTTTGAATAACCCATATCTCTTTTTTGCGCATAGTCAATTTGATTTTTTATGATGACGGTTGATATGATGAGCACAATAGCAAACGTGAATTGTAATACCACAAGCATTTTGCGTGGCGTAACAACTTTGTCGGAAGATTTGAAAGCGCCTTTTAAAACTTTTACCGGGAGGAATGACGAAAGATATAATGCAGGATAAACACCGGCAAGCAGGCCTGTAAAAAGAATAAACGCAATTGCAAACAACCAGTTTGATGGGCTGTTAAAATTGATAAATAATTTTAAGCCTAACAGGCTGTTGTATGCAGGCAATACCAACTGAACTATGATGACTGAAAAAATGCCTGCAATAAAGGCAAGCAAAATACTTTCTGTAATAAACTGGACAACCAGCGAACTTCTTTGTGCGCCCGCAACTTTTCGTATGCCGACTTCTTTACCACGTTTTTCGCTTCGTGCTGTTGAAAGATTCATAAAGTTGATGCAGGCTATTATCAAGATCAGGACAGCGATAATGGCAAACAACCTTACACGTTCTATTCTTCCACCAACAAAATTACCGTTATCTTCTTTATTGTATAGCCAGGTATCTTTTAAAGGCTGTGTAAAAACCTGTGCAGTCGATGGAAACCGGCTGTTTTTTGTGTGGTTGATAGTTATGTTCTTAAGCTTTGCATCAAAAGCAATGTGGGACGTGTTTGGTTTTAATAAAACAAAAGTGAAAATATTGTTGTTGCCCCAGTTACTGTCAATCATATTTTTCTGTACAGCATAATTCCATGGCAGCACATATTCGAAATCGAAACGCGTGTTGGAGCCCAGGTCCTTCATTACTGCCGAAACCGTGAAATAATCTGAGCTGTCAATACGCACTGTTTTGCCAACCGCATTTCCATCACCAAATAGCTTAACAGCTAATTGCCTGGTTAAAACAATATTATTGGGCTTGTTCAAAGCGCTAGCTGCATTGCCTTCAAGCAACGGAGAGCTAAACATAGAAAAGAAGCCAGTATCAGCAAATTCGCCATGAAGGCTAAAATGTTTATCCCCCGCGGTTAATAAAAAATTAGCGGCAAACTCCTGCACACGCACCACATCCTCCACTTCGGGATAATCCTGTTTTATAGCATTGCCCATGGGTGCAGGCGTTGTATGCCAGGCCATAATTTTGCCATTTACTTTATCGCGGTTGTTGACAAGATAAATACGGTCGGCCTTCTTATAAAACCTGTCGTGACTCAGTTCATTCTGTATCCATAATAGAATAAGGATAGCACTTGCCATGCCGATGGTGAGGCCAATGATATTAATAAAGGAATAAAATTTATTCCTCATTAAACTGCGCCAGGCCGTTTTCATAAAATGTTTTGCAGCGAAATGGTTTCTGAGCATGATAAAATTTTATATTGTTTGATTTCTTAGCTGAAAGCCACAACCATACGTTATTTAATTCTTTGTCACGGTTGTCTCCATTGCTGGTT
>JAEWJV010000159.1 GCA_023386395.1 Bacteroidota bacterium | reverse complement strand
TAAAGATAGTAATTTCAATCAAAACCGGGCGAACCCCGGCGAGGGGATTATATAGTTATGCCTTGCGGCATACAACAGCAAATACAACAAATACACATGGTAGCCTGTGTAGTAATGATGGTATTAATATTTTGCTGTTTTTGTAACATGCTGTGTAAAAATGCACTGCAAATGTACTTGAGATTTTTATTTGTCACTTAAAAATTTTTTTAAATTCATTGTTAAGCTATTTAACCCACGGCTTTACATTCTTCATAACTGCAGGTGCAATAAAACAGAAAAGCGCCCCTGACCAGTCAGAAGCGCTTTGAATATTGTAAAGATATTTTATGAGCATTAATCCTGACTTATCTCTCCCAATTTTGAATTGGAGTTGGAGTTGGCACCTTTTTCCTGCATTAGCCGGAGTGGTTGCCAAGGCTTCATCGGGCCATTCCCTCTGCCTTTCTTGATAAGTTATAAAGAACCGGCTGCAAATGTATAAAGCTTGGAAAGACCGGTATAATTTATTTTGTTATGAAAGTGTTGGAAATTTATGATTGATGTGGACAATTGTTATTATTATGATGCCTTGCGTTTTGTATGCGAAAGGCTGGCTTTCAGTTCAGACATAAGGTCTTTAGAACCGGAATGCACTACACGCATTTTCGGTGTTGTGAATTTTTTACCTTTTGCCTTTGCTTTTATAAACTTCAGCAAAGTCTCTGTATAAGTGTCTTTAAAATCCGATATATCAAATTTGCTGCTAAGCTGGTCAATAAGTTTTATGGCCATGTTTATCTCGGCGGTACTCACTTTTGAAGCAGGTACTTTTATATCCTCCGTACTTCTTACTTCTTCTGCAAAACGGATTTTATGCAACACCAATATATTTTCTGAGGGTGATATAAGGCAAAGATTTTCTTTATTGCGCAAAACAAAACTGCCTATTGCCGCTTTTTTTGCCTTTATGAGAGAATCACGTAATAATACATAAGCTTTAGCGCCATTTTTTTCAGGCTCTATATAATATGCTGAATCATAATAAATGGGTGAAACTTCTTCCGTTTTTACAAATTCGGTAATGTCAATTGTTTTTGTTTTTTCCGGGCTGGCTTTTTTAAAATCCTCATCAGTTAGTATCACATACTGGTTATCTACTTTGTAACCCTTCACAATATTATCCCAGCCAACTTCCTTTCCTGTTTTTTCATTCACTCTTTTAAACTGGATGTTTGAATGATCCTTTTTGTCAAGCATATCAAGGTCGAGGCTGCCGGATTGTATGGCGCTGTATAATTTAATGGGAATATTTACAAGCCCAAAACTTATTGAGCCGCTCCATAAAGATCTCATATTTATTTTTTCGAAAACGGTGAAAATATTGTGCCTGATATTTGAAATGGGGAAGTCTTCCCCCAATAAAAATTAGTAAGACATCGTTTTTACGTCGTTAAACAAACGCATTTGCATAAGGCTTGCCGTAAATTGCTGCAGATGGTTTCGTATAAGGCTTTTAAGCGATGCCCCAAACTTTTTATCCCTCAATAATTTCCTGTACGATTTTAAATACACTTCTTCAAAAAAATCGCAAACACTTTCAACGCTCGAAAGTCTCTTCACGGGCACCAGCCTTTTATTTTCAATGTGGCGTTCATCTTCATTGTCATTGCATATCATAGAATCAATGTGGGAGCGGATTTCATTCTCACACTGCAACGATTCTGATGTAAGCATATACATGCATTTGGCAAATGTCTTGTCAAAGCTGGCATTGGCTGCAGCTTCAAGCGTTTTCCGGGCTTCGCACATTTTATTTGCCATGTTTTTTAAACGCATGCAGATGTAAGAATAATGCGCTGCTTCATTTGGGGTAACCGTTACAAATAGCATAACAATCGTTTTTAATTGTTTAAGAAATGCCGCAAATTATATGCCCGTACTAATGGTATGATTTTAGCAAATGATTAAATTCTCAGAACTTTTTCCAACTGCTGAAGGGAACTAAAATTACTTAATTTATTTCAATTATATGCGCAAAACGATTTTTCAGTTTTTCCATTGGTATTACCCAAAAGGAAAGCTATGGAAGGAGGTGATGCAACAGGCTCATCATCTTGAATGGCTGGGGATTTCTGATGTGTGGCTTCCGCCTCCATATAAATCATCTGCCGGCGCAGACGGCGTGGGTTACGATGTTTACGATCTTTTCGATCTTGGTGAATTTGATCAGAAAGGCTCGGTGAAAACCAGGTACGGAACTAAAAGGCAGTTTATTAATGCAGTAAAAACTTTACACAAACATAACCTGAGCGCCATGGGCGATATTGTGCTTAACCATAAAAACGGCGCCGATGAAACCGAAAAGGTGAATGTTATAAAGGTTGATTACCAGGATCGCAATAAAGTTATTTCAGAACCATTTGAAAAAGACATTAATACAAAATATTATTTCCCCGGGCGTAATAAAAAGTATTCTGAATTTGTTTGGGATTTTCATGCCTTTACAGGCATAGACGAATGTTCCAGTGACAATGAAAAATGTATTTACAAAATAATCAATGGTTATGGTGATTTATGGGATGATGTGGTGGGCGATGAGTTTGGCAATTTTGATTACCTGCTTGGTGCAGATATAGAATTCAGAAATCCGAATGTTACCGCTGAACTGAAATACTGGGGCAAATGGTTTATTGAAACCTGCTATATAGACAGCCTGCGCCTGGATGCAGTAAAACATATTTCGCCTGTTTTTTATAAACAATGGCTCGATTATCTTAAAGAAACATTTCAAAAAGATTTTTTTACGGTTGCGGAATTCTGGAGCAACGATCTTAAATACCTCCACGAATACCTTGATGTAATGGAAAACCGGGTGCAGCTTTTTGATGTGCCACTACATCGTAATTTTTTTGATGCATCCAGGCAGGGCAAAGATTTTAACCTGCCCGATATATTTAACGATACCTTGTTACAAACACGTTCGCAAAGTGCTGTAACGTTTGTTGACAACCACGATACACAGCCTGCACAGTCATTGGAATCTTTTGTTGATTTCTGGTTTAAGCCACATGCCAATGCCCTGATATTATTGAGGCAGGAAGGTATTCCCTGCGTGTTTCATCCAAGTTATTATGGTGCTTCCTACAATGTGAATGGCAACGATATACATCTTGCGCCTGTTCCCAATTTGTATAAAATGCTGATGATACGAAAGAATTTGTTTGAAGGCGAACAGCATGATTATTTCGATCATCCCAATTGTGTAAGCTGGTTTGTTTCGGGCACAGAACAAAACCGGAATGCAGGTTTTGTGGTGGTGCTATCAAACGGTGATGATGGATTTAAAGAAATGAATTTAAGTGGCCTGAATGCGAACAGGAAATTTATTGATATAACGGAAAGCTTTGGAGATGCCGTTGTTACAAATAATGATGGCATAGCTATTTTCCCGGTTAAATCGCGAAACATAAGTATATGGATTAAAGAAGAAGCGCTTGAATCCATAAAATAAATATCAATTGAAATATAATCTATGAAATGGGGGATAATCGGCCCTGGAAATATTGCCAGGGAATTTGTAAACGACCTGCAATATGTTAAAGGCGCGTCATGCGAGGTGGGCGCCGTGCTTGGTCATACATACGCAGATGCAAAAGCATTTGCAGATAAACACGGAGGCTTTGCAATAAAAGATATAAATGATTTACTAACGCAAAGGCCGCATGCCGTTTATATTGCAACACCACATCCGATGCATTACGACCAGGCATTGTTTTGCCTTGAAAATAAAATACCGGTTTTATGCGAGAAGCCGCTTGCTATAAATGAGAAACAGGTAAGTGGGCTTATTGAAGCATCAAAAAAGCATAACACGTTTTTAATGGAAGGTTTGTGGACACGTTTTCTGCCAAGCTTTCAATTTCTTTTTGATATTATTCAATCAAAAGCGATAGGCGAAATACTGCATTTACATGCAGATATGAGTTTTATAGCAGAGAAAGATAAAACCAACCGCTTTTTCAATCCCGAACTTGGCGGCGGTTCTTTGCTTGATGTGGGCGTTTACACAATTTATCTAAGTTATCTTTTGCTGGGCAGCCCTGATAAAATATTTGCCTGCGGAAAGGTAAACGAATCACATATTGATGAAACCTGTGGCGTTACACTGCAATATAATGACGGGAAATATGCTATGCTTGAATCTTCCATCATTACGCAAACGCAAAACAATGCATGGATTTATGGCAGCAAAGGAACCATACGCGTAAAAAGGCCCTGGACCGAACATCCCGAAAGAATTGATGTTCGCATTATTAATTCACCAACACAAGAACATTATCCTTCGTGGCAGGGGAGGGGCTTTCAATATGAAATTGAAGATGTGATTAAATGCCTGCGTAATAATAGAATTGAAAGCAGCATTATTCCCCATACTGCAAGCCTTGATGTTGTAAAAATTATGGACGAAGTGCGTTCACAGCTCGGCATTATTTATCCCCATGATTAATGAATATCGTTTAAATCCAAGCTCACGTTAACTAAAAAAAACTTCTGATATAAAACGCTTTATCCGGAAAATATTTAGATATTTGTCTAAATATACAAACGTTTAAATGAATATTGTATTTAAGGCCTTGAATGATGCAACCCGCCGGCAGATACTCGAACTGCTGCAGAAAACCGATCTTACGGCGGGCGAAATAGCAGAGAATTTCAATATTTCATTTCCCAGTATTTCGCATCATCTTGATTTGCTGAAGCAGGCGAAACTGGTAACCACTAAAAAAGAAGGCCAGTTTATTTATTATTCATTAAACACAACCGTAATGGATGAAATTGTAAAATGGCTTTTGCAGTTTAAACCTAAAAAGAAAAAATAATATGAAAACACTGTTACGCAGCATCATCTGGCTGGTATTGCTT
>JAEWJV010000059.1 GCA_023386395.1 Bacteroidota bacterium | reverse complement strand
GATTAACTATACCCAGAATATACAAAAGCAGCCCATATTTAAAAATCAATCACAGGATAAACCAATTAATAGTTACGAAGGCATCCCACAATGGTATTTGCAAAACAGAGTCCAAGTCCTTTCTGCCCTTTTCGCAAGAGATATTAAAACACCCTACTTTACAAATTTCCCAGAAGCTTTATCCAGAGCTGGTGTCACTGTAATAACACGTCATATCAAATCAGGCGATGAGCAGCCTTGGTGGCCGTCTAAATACGGAACAATATACCCCCCCGCTCAGAAATTTGTTCAGGGTAATGAAAATCTTGCGTCTGACATAATTAATCAAATGCACAAATTAAATATGAAGGTGATTATTTACTATCGCCATATGGAAGATTCGCAAATGTTAGCTCAACATCCGGATTGGGCAGTAAAAAATCCAAAGGGATTAAATATAAAATCTAAGAGAGGCGTGTATCTTTCTCTTAATTCACCTTATCGGGACGTTGTTTTTGAAAGAATAAAAGAACTTGCTGCATACGGGGCAGACGGTTTTTATTTTGATGAAGTTCATATACCAAAAGGGGGTGATTTTTCAAAATATTCCCAGGAAGAATATAAAAGCATTTATAAATCAGATATGCTTTCTGATTATAAGGCAGGGAAAGTTCAGCGGTACTACGACTTTAGAAACAGGTCTATAAGCAATTTTTTTAATGACATGCGTTCGAGCCTGCAAAAAGTCGGCTTAAACCCAATGTTAATTATAAGCGGAAATTCCTGGGGCACGTTTACTGATTTGCATATGACAAGCGATTTCTTTAAAAATTTTACTCTAAAATCAGAATTAGAAGTGCCTAACCGAATTTCTAATAAGCCACTGTTTCTAATGCCCGAAGGCATAAGGCAGCAAATCCCTTCCTTTTATGTAAATGCTTTTTGTTTTTCTTTTATGCGGGATAATTCATTTGGCCCCCCAAATATTTGGTGCCCCCAAATTAAAAGTAGTTCGGAAGCCGAAGCCATAACAGCAGGGTTAGTATCATTAGGTTGTATTGCTGAACTTGATATAAAGCCAAACCCAAAAAGATCAGACCTGAATAATTTTTTATCTGTTTTGGAATGGAATAAAAAATATGGGACTTTCTTCAAAAAAATGACTCCCTATGCTTGCATCGGAATTTGGGTATCCGAAAAGGAAAGAAATGCTTTTGTGGGGCAGCCTGTTAAAGCATGGAAAGATGTTTTGGTACCAGCTTATAATGCATTTGAAAAAATATATAAGAACGGCATACCTGTGCAATTAATATCTGATGCTGAATTAGACAATTCTAATAAAGAGCAACTATCAAAAATTATCATAAATAATGCAACTGGCAGCCTAACAAGCAGAATTAATTCGAAGAGAATTCTTCTGACGCAGGATTTAAAAAATATTGATGGTATTGAGCTTGCAAAGATGCTTAATACGCCTATATATTGTCAAAAAAATAATGAGTTTACGCATGTAAATTATTTTAGTGATGCGGAAGGCTATATTTATATAGTTACTGCTCCTGATTTTAATAGTGTAAAAGCAGATTTTAATGAAGAAGTAAAAACTAATCTTTCTTACAAAACATCGAAAGATTATGACAACGAAGTTTCATTAAATGTATATATTAAAATGGCAGGAACAGACAAAAATCTTACAGATTTAGTAAATGGAAACAATTCAATTAGCTCAATAAAAAATGATGGCGATTATAAAATATTTAATATAAAGCCAAATAAAAATTCTATAGGTATATATAGGTTCAAACTAAATTAATTATTTTTTTGCTTTCTCATAAGCTGAGGCTAAATCCCGTGTGTATAAGATTGCACCTTTAGCATTTAAATGTGTTTCATTAAACGAAAAGTTATAGTCATAGAATTGTGGGTATAGTACAGGGCTTGACAAATCCAACACATGAAAGCCATTATGTTCAAGAAAAGATTTTTGATACAGACTGTAATTAATAAATACCAATTTTCTTGGAGGAATAATAAAATATACATTTAAACCTTTCTGTTTAAGCTGGCCGGCACGGTTTATAACGTAAGAAGTAAAAGCATCAACTGAATTTGTTTTCTTAAATGTATTTTTATATTTTTTTATAAGGCCGGCATTTATCTGATTTCCTTTTGTTATAAAATCTTTTCTATTTTTACTTATACTTCCATTTAATTTTTCTTCCTGCGTGTTTAAATCTACATAGCCTTTTGTCTCCATTATTAAATTTTCAAGTTTTTTATTTGCCAAATCTTTCTTATCAGGTCCACAAAAAATCAGTTTGCAATATTTCGACACTGAAAATCCTGAATATTTATATAAAAAGCAAAGGTTCCAATATTTAAATATATAAAATTTAGCTGCCAATGATAAGTTGGGGTTAAAAACAGTTTGCATAGACTCAAAATAACGTTTAAAGTTAATAGAGTAAATAAATGCGCTGTTGTCATAATTTTCTGCTATAAAATCAGGTGGTGCCAATTCAATAAAAACATTTTCAATACTTGAAGATCGTTTCATACCTAAAGCTCTATCTAAAACATCATAAGAACGATATGGGAATAAGCTTTCAAACCCAAGATTAAAGGAACTATTACCCGTTATACTATCAAATAGGGAAGGAATTATTTGCCTGTATGTAAGGCTTGAGCCAATGAATAAAGTGTTTAGGATAGTTGGTTCCGTTTTATATATATTCAATTTTGAAATGATAGGCGGAAGTTCATAGTCTGTATAAAAATTTTTATTAGAGGAATTATAAATTATAATAGTAATAAGAAAAGAGAAAAACCAAAATAAAAATATTACACGAAAAAATTGAAATATAAATTTTTTCACCTGATTAAAATTGAAAGTATATAAATGAGCTGGCAGATGTTGTAATATATGCCAATATACAATAAAACAGAATAAAGTATAAAGTGAATCTTAGAATTTTAGGGCCTTTAATCTCTCTGAGGGGGAAATCATAATCCTTACCAAACCAGTCGACTAAAAGCATTAAAATAATAAATGGTATTATCCCAAAATAGTTAACCGGAATTGAACCAGATTTAAAGGAAAATATATCTCCGATATACGAAAAGGCGTCACTTACGGTTAATGACCTAAAAAATATCCAAGCGAAGGTTGTTAATGTAAACGTTATTAAAATTCTAATTATATCTGAAAAAGAAGGAATAAGCTTTAAGTTATTTAGATGTTTCCTATTGGTATGAAATAACATCGATGGAAGATAGTAAATAGCATGCAATGCTCCCCAAACAATAAATGTCCAATTGGCACCATGCCAAAAACCACTAACTACGAAAATCATAAATACATTTCTGATTTTTTGAAAAGTTCCGCCCTTGCTTCCCCCTAATGGTATGTATAGATAATCCCGGAACCAGCTTGAAAGCGAAATATGCCATCTTCTCCAAAACTCAGGGACATCTCTAGAAAAATATGGATATTTAAAGTTAATTAGTAACTCAAATCCAAGTAACCTTGCAGAGCCTAATGCAATATCTGAATATCCACTAAAATCACCATAAATCTGAAATGCAAAATATATTGCACCAATAATTAGTATTGAACTTGGCAAAATATGGTAATTTGAAAAAACCTCGTTCACGTATATAGCGCATGTATCAGCAATAACAATTTTTTTAAAGAGCCCCCAAAGTATTTGTTTAAGCCCTGCCTTCGCATTTTCATAATTAAACTTTCTTCTTTTCTTTACTTGGGGCAACAGATGCGTTGCCCTTTCTATCGGGCCTGCAACAAGCAACGGAAAGAAACAGACAAAAACTGAATAATCAACGAACTTTTTCGTTGGCACTGTTTTGTCCCGATAAATGTCAAACACATAGGACATTCCGTGAAAAGTGTAAAAAGAAATCCCTACCGGCAGCAAAATCTGTAGCAAAGGAGGATTAAAATCAAAACCGATCTTCAAAAACGCAGCATGCAAAGAATCAATAAAAAAATTATAGTATTTAAAAAACCCAAGAACTAATAGATTATTAAGAATGCTAAGGGTTAAATATAGCTTTTTTCTTTTTTTTGCTTTGTAAACAATTAATCCAAAAAAATAATCAATACAGGTTGATAATACTAATAAGAAAAGAAACCGCCAATCCCACCAGCCATAAAAAATATAACTTACAATGAGTAAGAAAATATTTTGTGCCTTAGTGTTTTTTTTAAGAAAAAACCAATAAACTATAAAAACTAAAACCAGGAAAATAGCGTAGTCAATTGAACCAAATAGCATATTTGAATATTAAATCATAATATATAATCTTATATTAGTCTAATCGTTTTATACCAATCAATGTGATGGTAATAATTTGTCATAACTCATATTCACAGGCCTTTAAGGTATCTCCCGCAACTTTAATAATATAATCAATATTTTCTCTGCTCATCTCCTTTTTCCATTGATCTTTCTCGCCTTTTCTTAAAAATGGCACTTTTGAGGTCCTGGCTCTTCCATAAGCAGATTCTAATTTCTTTATTCTTTCTTTACTGCTCTGTTGAAGAGACCATTTAATACCTTCTTCCGCAAATTTTACGTTAAGAAAAGAAAGCATTCTTTTAATCTCATTTATTGAATTATCCATCAAATCCTCATATCGCAGTAATAGTAATTTTTTGTTTGTCTTTGTTGAACTATTAAGCCAT
>JAEWJV010000030.1 GCA_023386395.1 Bacteroidota bacterium | reverse complement strand
GCCTTGTACTTTTACCATTGTTTCCATACTCAATTACTTCGGCATAGGGGCGATTATCTACTTTGTCATAATTTTTAGAGTTCGAATAGGTTACAACCTGTGACATAGGTTTTAAAATTAAATGGTTTATTAATTTTGCGATTTGCCTTATCAGGTTGTCTTTACTCATACCTGCAACCTCCCAAAGTATACAAATGCATATAATGGATTTACAGGAACAATATTGAACTCATTAGGTCTATAATCAGAAATCCTTTGTTTTAGCAATGAAAAGGTTTCTGCATTTCCAATCACATTTTCACCAAGAACCGCTATCCATTGATTTTGGTATCTTCCCAAAATGTCCCTATTCCAGTTGTTTAGTAGCCATCTAGCTTCAGTTGATTGTTCCATTATTGTTTTTTTATTGGTTTAGCAGGTTTTGTTTCACGAACAGAAGGAAAAGCTAAACGATTGTTTCCAAGAGCATTGAACTTGATTTTTATTGTATGAGTTTTTTCCTTTTTTGCTCCGCCTCCAATATCAATAATCCAAAATTTAATTCCAGCATTTCCTTCAACTGCTATGTTGACCTGTAATTCCAATTCACATTCGGTAAACTCCATTACTGGTGCTTTGTCTGCAGATAGACTTTTAGCAATTCGTAGTTCATTCGCTACATCGTTAATTAGTTCGCTTAAGGATAGTGCTTTGTTAGCCATAAAGTTTTATTTTAAAGTCAGCAATTATTTTAAGTGCTAGGTGTCCGCCAAGGTTACGCACAACGGGAGTTTGTGAAAAAACTCACCTTTTTTACTCAAATATACACATGATGTGAATAGCTTAAACAGCGTATAATTATTGCGGTAAGAGTGTATGCAATTCATACAAGGCAACAAACGCAACCAGACCTACTTTTCAACACTCGATGACCAGGTAAGCATTGATAATCCCGTACGGCTTATAGATGCTTTTGTAGATAAGCTGGAGCTGCAAAGGTTAGGTTTCACCAACACTGTGCATAAAAGCGAAGGCCGTCCGCCCTATGCACCGGCCATGCTTTTAAAGCTGTATTTGTATGGTTATCTCAATAAGGTTCGCAGCAGCCGTAAGCTGGAAAAAGAATGCAGCCGTAATATTGAACTGGTATGGCTGTTGCAGAGCCTTCAACCTAATTATCATACTATTGCTGACTTCCGCAAAGTACATGCAAAACCGCTGCAGGCTATGTTTAAACTCTATGTACAGTTTCTTGCTGATGGAGACCTGCTGGGCAAAACAACCATCGGTATAGATGGCAGCAAGTTTAAAGCTGTTAACAGCAAGAAGAATAATTACAATCAAAAAAAGATTGATAAGCACCGGCAGTTTATAGAAGATAAAACACAAAAGTATTTGGCTGAGCTGGATGAGATAGATAAAGAAGAAGCAGCTTCACATGGCTCCGATCATCTAACCATTAAAAAAGAAAAGATAGCAGAAGGGCTCGCCAAACTCAAAGAACGAAGCATTAAGTATGACAGCCTGCAGCAACAGTTAAACAATACAGATGATAAACAGATCAGCACTACTGATGCTGACAGCCGCAGCATCATCATTGTGAAGAGCATCGTTGAGGTGGCTTATAACACGCAGAATGCAGTTGATGACAAACACAACCTGATTGTACATACTGAAGCCACCAATATCAATGATGGTAAGGCACTTCACCAGGCAGCCATACAGGCCAAAAACAATCTGCAATTAAACAATGATGAAACACTCATTGTGCTGGCCGATAAAGGTTACCATACAGGTGCTGAGTTAAAGCAATTCCATGATGATAACATGATCACCCATGTAGCTTATAAAGAGCAACCATCAGTTAAACATATAGCTAATGAATATTTGGCTGAAAGTTTTTTGTATAACAAACAAACAGATACTTACACCTGCCCTGCCGGTGCAGTATTAACATCATTAGGCACCTGGCACAACAAGAAAGGAGAAGCGAATGAAACCAGTTATCGCTTTAAAATTTACAGAACCCATGCCTGTAAAAACTGTGTATTAAAACAACAATGCACCAAACTGCCCAAACGCATCATACAGCGCAGTGAGTACCAGGATGCAGTAGATACCAATGACAACAACATCAAACAAAACCCGCAATATTACAAACGAAGACAGGCTATATGCGAGCATCCCTTTGGAAGTATAAAACGTCATTGGGGCTACACACATACTTTACTGAAAGGACTGCAAAAAGTAAATGGTGAGATGAACCTCATCATGTTTTGTTACAACTTTATGCGTACCAAAAACATACTTGGCTTTGATAAAATGATGCAGTTAATTGAAAAATGGGCACCAGACTACAATAAAGTAGCCTGCACCATAAAAACTGGCTTATCAACGCCATTTACAACCCAATACGGCAACTTTTTTTTGAAGGAAAACCAAACTTGTATTTTTGAAAGCCGCTTAGAAAAGCCGCTATTAAACTTATACCACCTTTATCAATCCTTTTAATGCTCTTTAAAAAGTTTTTTCACAGTCTGACGAGCAGGGCTTTATGCAGGTTGGGAATTAGCATTCCGTCCGCCGATAACCGCTGCTGATTGAAAATATATTGTTGAAGTTATGTACAAAAGCTGATAGTTATTCGTCAGCCGGTACTGAAGCTGGGATTTGCAATTAGCTGATGTTACAATGTCATGCCCAACTTGCATAAAACCCAATGTTGCCTGCTGCCTTTTAGTCAATGATGGGTAAGCCAAAAAGCACTTTCCAAGATTTCAAATAAGTATACCTTTTCGCGCCTAAGTCTTTTATTTCAGAAAGAGTTTCTTCTAATTCTCTTTGGTTAGAATAAATGAAGCTTGAAAACTTTTTTACCGCTTTTTTGTCCTTAATGAAATAGAAGTTTCTTACATGTCCGCCCTTGATTGGTTCATGCCAGACTAGTTTGCCGTCAAAGTCCCTAAAGTTGTAAACTACATGGTGTCGAGTAAATATGTTTATAAATTTTATTGTCTTACTCTCTGTGTCAATCGTAACAAGATTGGCGTCATACAATAGCTTTCCGTAAACGGCAAGCAAAATGCCTAGTACGCTGTATAAAAATATTTGTCCCGCTATAGGTGTATTACCAATTCCGAAAGCAAAACAATAAATTAGGACACATATTCCACCGATAACCGAAATCAATGAAAACCAAAATCCGAAAGTTTTAAATTGTCCCTTAATATTCATGAGTCAATGTTTCAAAAACGTAGGGTGTCGTTTTAAGGTAGCAGGCAACGGTTACGGCTTGCTGCTGTGCTGGTATTTTATAATGTCCAGCCCCGAGCCGCAGCCGATTGAAAAACTGATGATGAAGTTAACTACTAAAACTCATTTATATTCTTCAGCCCAAACAAAAGCTGATAGCGAACAGAACGATAAGAGCATGTTCGTCTGCCAGCATAGTAGCAAACCGAATGTTGCCTGCTGGCTTCTTCACTGCTCAATTTTGAATTTCTGCTTTTGCCTTGTCCCCTTACCATATATGCAAACGTCATAAAGTGCTACAATTAAATTATGCACTATAGAGGGCGGATATGTTGTCTTAAAATATTTTCTTCGTCCATTGAAGTATGCTATAATTGTAATGGTTGGTTTTTCCCTGAATTCTGCTGGAAGCGTATCACAACATGCGTCAGGTTTCATTTTTAGAGTAGTTAAATTACAAGTTTGCAAAGCGTGGGTTAGCTTTCTATAAAGAGTATCGGTTAATTGCCCAGTAAAATAGCCTTCTAATTTTGATTTCCTTTTATGCGGGATAAAACCATCGTAGTCGTAAACAACTGCAGCTTGTAATCTAAATAGTTTAGAACTATCCACTTCTAAATGATAAACATTACATTCTCCAAAGCAGTCCGTAGTATGAAATACAATTTTTTCAAATTTTAAACTATCATCAATGGAAAACTCTTGTCGTTTAAACATAAGCTCAGCTTTATCTCGAAAAAATTCTTTTGAAAATTTTGAAACAGGTTTAACTCTAACAAAGCTGTCAGTCAGACTTAGGATTTTTAAATCATACCTATCAACATAGGATGTATCATAGTTCGGTCCCGGGGAATATCTGTCCTGAAAACTTAAGGTGTCACCAAAAATGAAGAGCTCAAACTTCTTTTCTTTCAATTGTGAATTAGAGAGTTGATTGTCCTGTTCAAATTCCACGGTGTCCTCGATAACCATAACTTCCTGAGCAGGAGTAACCCATGTTCCCTTTAGCTTGTCAAACTGTCCAACACAATCTGTACAAGAAAAAAAAGCGATTATTATAATTAGCGTTCTCAAAGCTTGCAGGCAACGTTGGAGTATTTGCTGACGGCGGGGAAATTATTTTTGTTCAGCCGATAACAAATGCTTAATTGAAAAACTATAGTTGAAGATAAATTTAAATGTTCAATAGCGCCATGTCGCGCTTGAACTGAAGCTAAATTTTTGTACAAAAGTTGAAGCGTGACATTCGTCAGCCCCGCTGGCGCAAATACATTTGTGCCTGTTGCACAACTAAGATACTCACAGTATGTGAATGAAGCAACAAGCAGAATAATTTTTGATATGGTAAATGATGCAAGGCAAAAAACAACTACAACCAAAAATGCTCTACACCATCACCCT
>JAEWJV010000009.1 GCA_023386395.1 Bacteroidota bacterium | reverse complement strand
TTACTATACTGCTTTGCATTACCACTATTCTTTCTGCTCAAAATATACCGTCGCCAAAACAATTCCTCGGTTATGAATTAGGTGAACGTTTTACGCCGTGCTATAGAATAGATAATTACTTCAACGCGGTTGCGCAGGCTTCACCATCCACCGTTAAAACATTTAAATATGGTGAAACCAATGAAGGCCGTGACCTGATGGTGGCTTTTATTTCTTCGGCACAAAATATTCAGAACCTTGAAAATTTAAGACAGAATAATCTTCGTCTTGCAGGCATGCTAAAAGACAATACGCCGGCTGATGTAAATATGCCTGCTATAGTTTGGTTAAGTTACAATGTACATGGCAACGAGCCCTCAAGCGCCGAAGCAGCCATGAAAGTTTTATATGCATTGGCCGATCCATCCAATACGCAAACAAAACAATGGCTGCAGAACGCTGTAGTTATAATTGATCCCATCCAAAACCCCGATGGCCGCGACCGCTATATAAACTGGTATAATAATGCTGTTGGTAAAAATTTCAATGCTGATCCGCAAAGCCGTGAACACGATGAGCCCTGGCCGTATGGAAGGACCAATCATTATAATTTTGATCTTAACCGCGACTGGGCCT
Organism: Bacteroidota bacterium; assembly: GCA_023386395.1. Classification (GTDB taxonomy): domain Bacteria; phylum Bacteroidota; class Bacteroidia; order Chitinophagales; family Chitinophagaceae; genus Parafilimonas. The sequence goes on along the minus strand of JAEWJV010000009.1, from coordinate 14,347 downwards.
GGCAAACACAAAAAGAATCGCAGCAGAAAGTAAAATTGTATAATCAGTGGCTGCCGCAGATACATGTTGACCTGCATGAACAGGGTTATAATGCGCCCTATTATTTTGCACCCGCTGCACAGCCGTTTCATGAAGTAGTTACGCAATGGCAAAGGGATTTCCAGGTTACTGTTGGAAAGAATAATGCAAAGTATTTTGACGCCAATGGCTGGCTCTATTTCACCAAACAAATATTCGATCTATTTTATCCATCGTATGGCGACACTTACCCAACGTATAATGGCGCTATTGGCATGACGTATGAGCAGGGCGGCATTGGAGCAGGCCTTGGTATAAAAACAAAAAGCGGCGATACGCTTACTTTAACGGACAGGCTGATGCATCACTATACGGCAAGTATATCAACCATTGAAGTGGCTTCAAATAATGCAAAGCAACTCGCGACTGAATACAAAAAATATTTTGACAACAACGTTAATGGTGTTGGTTTGGAGAATACAACGTATGTGCTAACATCACCAGACCAAAACAAAATAGAAGCCGTAAGAAAACTGCTTGATAATAATAGTATAAGTTATGGTATAACCAATGCAACCTTCAGTGGTTACAATTATTTTGATAATAAAACAGAAGCTTTTAAGAATGAAGGTTATCAAATTGCAGTTAATACATTGCAGCCTAAAGGCCGCCTGGTAAAAGTGTTATTTGAAAGAGAAAGCAAGCTGGTTGATTCTGCCACTTACGATATTACTGCATGGAGTATTCCTTATGTATATGGTGTGAATGCATGGGCAACAAAAGATAAAATTTCATTAAGCGCTTATACAACCCCGGCAGCCATTACGCCTGTTCAAAGTAATTATGGCGTATTGATTCCGTACACTTCTATCAATGCATCAAAAGTGCTGGCGGCTTTATTATCGAAGGGCATCCGCGTACGTTATTCTGCTGATGATTTTACCTATAACGGTAAAGCCTTCAACAAAGGCACGCTTATTATTTTAAAGGGTAACAATCAATCCAATTGGCTTAACGCTGTTAACACAGCCTGCAGCAGTTATAATGTGCAGCCTTATGCCGTGCAGACAGGTTTTATGGATGCCGGTGCAGACTTCGGCTCTTCCGATGTGCATTTTATAAAAACACCAAGGGTAGCTTTACTTACCGGTAAAAATGTATCCTACATTGCTTCCGGCGAAGTCTGGAGTTATTTTGATAATGAACTGAGCTATCCCATATCCCAGTTAATGGCAGAAGACATGGATGACATCAATCTTTCAGATTATGATGTTTTAATAATGCCTGATGGCGGTTATGATGTATTTGATGATAAAGCAAACGCGGCAAAACTCGAAGATTTTGTAAAAGGTGGCGGCAAGCTTATTGCAACAGAAAGCGGCGCTGAAAAACTTGCCGGTTTTAACTGGAGCGGGCTGAAACTTATTGAAGACACAGCACAATCTTCAGACAGCATTATACAAAAGAATTATGGCGCTTCAGAGCGTGATTTTCTCACCTCGTTCATTCCCGGCGCTATCTATAAAATACAGTTGGATAATACGCATCCCATTGCTTATGGTTACCCAAATTTTTATTATACTTTAAAACAGGATGCACGTGTTTATGCATCCATCAAAGGCGGCTGGAATGTAGGCATATTTCCTTCAAACGCTTACGTGGCGGGCTTTGTAGGCAGCAAATTAAAATCGAAACTGAAGCAGGGCGTAGCCATCGGTGAAAAGCGCTATGGCAAAGGGAGTGTTATCTTTTTTAATGATGATGTTTTATTCCGCCAGTTTTGGCAAAATGGAAAAATGCTTTTTGCCAATGCCGTTTTTTTAGCCGGCAATTAATTCGATATACACTCATTTTCATTAACCTTTGCGACGTTTAAACAAGGAAAGTATATTAATGATCAGAAACAATAAAGCTGCGCTTGGATTTATTTTTACAACAGTTTTAATTGATGTTATCGGCCTCGGTATTATCATTCCGGTTGTGCCTGATTTAATAAGACAACTTACAGGGAAAGGACTAAGCCGCGCCGCTGAATTAAACGGGCTGCTCACATTTGCTTACGCATTTATGCAGTTTGTTTGCGCGCCATTGATGGGTAATTTAAGCGACCGTTATGGGCGCAGGCCGGTTTTGCTTTTTTCTTTGTTGGGTTTTGGATTCGATTATCTTTTCCAGGGCTTCGCACCAACATTAGGTTGGTTATTTGTGGGACGAATTATCGCCGGCATGACGGGCGCCAGCTTCACCACAGCCACTGCTTACATTGCCGATGTAAGCGAACCTGAAAAAAGGGCGCAGAATTTTGGCCTTGTCGGCGCTGCATTTGGTTTAGGTTTTATAATCGGGCCTGCATTGGGCGGCCATCTTTCTGTTTATGGAACGCGGGTTCCATTTTTTGCTGCAGCAGCCCTGAGCTTACTCAATTGCATTTATGGATATTTCATCTTACCGGAATCATTGCCTGTTGAACGTCGCCGTAAGTTTGAATGGAAACGTGCAAACCCTGTTGGCGCTTTAAAACAGTTTAAAAAACATCCTTCCCTTTCCGGGCTTATTGTTGCTATCATTCTCATTTATCTTTCAGCTCATGCCATACAGGCCACCTGGCTTTTTTATAACATGGAAAAATTTAACTGGGATGCAAAATGGGGTGGCTATTCATTAAGCTTTATCGGGTTAATGATTGCATTGGTGCAAGGCCTGTTAATCCGCATTATTATACCTAAGCTTGGCCAGGAACGCAGTGTATATGTCGGGTTAGTTTTATACAGTATCGGCTTTATTTTATTTGCATTTGCCACGCAGGGATGGGAAATGTTTGTATTTATGATACCGTATGCTTTAGGCAGCATTGCGGGGCCTGCTTTACAAGGTATAATTTCAAGCCAGACACCGGCCAATGAACAGGGCGAGTTGCAAGGCGGATTAACCAGCTTAATGAGCTCTTCGGCCATTATCGGGCCGGTAATTATGACCGGCCTGTTTGCTTATTTTACGGGAAAAGATGCACCGTTTAAATTCCCCGGCGCTCCATTTATTGTTGGCGCTATGCTTACCACTACAAGCGCTGTTCTTGCTTATAAAAATTACAGGAAAAATAGAGTGGCAGTTAAAGAAGATCAGGTTCAATATTCAACAGCCGATGTAAGCGAATAATATAAGCTTTTACATGTTACGGCGATATTGTCCGCCCACTTCATACAATGCATGGGTTATTTGCCCAAGTGAACAATATTTCACCGTTTCCATTAATTCTTCAAAAATATTCCCGTTGTTTACAGCTACACGTTTCAATACATTTAACTTCTCAGCAGCCATACGCTCATTGCGCTGATAAAATGCCTGCAGGTTTTGTATTTGCTGTTCTTTTTCTTCCGTTGTTGAACGGATCACTTCGCCCGGCAAAACAGTTGGCGACCCTTTTTTATTAAGAAAAGTATTTACACCAATTAACGGCAATTCACCTGTATGTTTTTGATGTTCGTAATGCAAACTTTCTTCCTGAATTTTATTTCGCTGATACATTCTTTCCATCGCACCCAACACACCACCGCGATCAGTTAACCGATCAAACTCAGCAAGCACAGCTTCTTCAACCAAATCAGTTAATGCTTCAATTGTAAAAGAGCCTTGTATAAAGTTTTCTGTTTTTGCAGAACCTAATTCACGGTTAATAATTAATTGTATAGCCATTGCACGGCGCACACTTTCCTCTGTTGGTGTGGTGATGGCTTCATCATAAGCATTTGTATGAAGCGAATTGCAGTTATCATAAATCGCATACAAAGCCTGCAATGTTGTGCGTATATCATTGAAATCAATTTCCTGTGCATGCAATGAACGACCTGAAGTTTGAATATGATATTTTAATTTTTGTGAGCGCTCATTGGCTTTGTATTTATATTTCATGGCCTTTGCCCATATTCTTCTTGCAACTCTTCCAATAACGCTGTACTCCGCATCCATTCCATTACTAAAAAAGAAAGAGAGGTTTGGCGCAAAATCATCTATGTGCATGCCGCGACTCAAATAATATTCAACATAAGTAAAGCCATTTGATAAAGTAAATGCAAGTTGTGTAATTGGATTTGCACCGGCTTCTGCAATATGATAACCGCTGATGCTCACGCTGTAAAAATTTCTTACTTTATTGTTGATGAAATATTCCTGCACATCACCCATCAATTTCAAAGCAAATTCTGTTGAAAATATACACGTATTTTGCGCCTGGTCTTCTTTTAAAATATCCGCCTGCACGGTTCCTCTAACCTGCGCCAATGTTGATGCTTTGATTGTTGAATAAACATCTTTTGGCAACACTTCATCGCCGCTTAATCCTAATAGCTTTAAACCCAAACCATCATTGCCTTCAGGTAACCTTTCAGGTGAAGACGGATTAAAGTATGAAGGCGTGCTATTTGTTTTGAACTTTGATTTTATAAGCCCATCAACCATTGACCATTGACCATTTTCTTCAATCCATTTCTCACATTGCTGATCAATTGCAGCGTTCATAAAAAATGCAAGAATGATGGGTGCCGGTCCGTTAATGGTCATGCTCACAGACGTTTTTGCGTCGCACAAATCAAAGCCACTGTATAATTTTTTTGCATCGTCAACCGTTGCAATGCTCACTCCGCTGTTTCCAATCTTTCCATAAATATCAGGCCGGTGATCGGGATCTTCACCATACAATGTTACACTGTCAAATGCAGTGCTCAAGCGCTTTGCGGGCTGCTCTAATGAAACATAATGAAAACGTTTATTGGTGCGTTCAGGTCCGCCTTCACCGGCAAACATTCTTGTCGGATCTTCGCCTTGACGTTTTAATTCAAACACACCTGCAGTAAATGGAAATTCTCCCGGCACATTTTCCTGTAATTGCCATCTTAATATATCACCCCAATCTTTATACTTTGGTAAAACAAGTTTCGGAATTTTTGTTCCGCTTAAAGAAGTTGTAATTAATGATTGTTTAATTACTTTATCGCGAACTGTATATTCAAAAAAATCTGCGCTATATTTTTTTTGTAATGATGACCAATCGTCAATCAATTTTTTGCATTCAGGATTTAGTTGATTTTGATATTTTGTTTGTATTGATTTTAATTCCTCAACATCGTTCATTTTATCTTCTTCCAGTACACCAGTAATTTTATACAACTTAGATGCGATTGTACATTGTTCATCAACCCATTTATCATATTCCCTGTTGCTTTCAGAAATTTCAGATAAATAACGAACACGCTTTGGAGGAATGATTAATGATTTTGACGCAGTGTCTTTTATATGATGCACCTCAATTTTACCAAAATCAACTTTTGTTTTTTCTTCAACAGTAAGCATTATTTTTTCAAACAACTCATTAATACCACCATCATTAAATTGTGATGCAATTGTTCCGATAACTGGTAATGATTCATCTTTTTCATTCCACAAACCACGGTTGCGTTTATATTGTTTGCGCACATCATGCAAAGCATCCAATGCACCGGCTTTATCAAATTTGTTGATGCAAACAATGTCTGCATAATCAAGCATGTTTATTTTTTCCAATTGCGATGCGGCGCCATATTCAGGCGTCATCACATACATGCTTACGTCACAATAATCTAAAATAGATGCATCGCTTTGTCCCACACCTGCACTTTCCAAAATGATAAAATCAAATCCAGCAGCTTTACAAATTTCCAATGCATGTTCAACGGCAGCACTCAATGCAGTATTATCATCACGGGTTGCAAGACTGCGCATATATGCACGCGGATGAGAAATGGAGTTCATTCTTATTCTATCACCCAATAATGCACCGCCGGTTTTTTTGCGGGAAGGATCAACTGAAACAACCGCAATGGTTTTATCGGAATATGCATTTAAAAAACGTCGAACGATTTCATCTGTAACGGAAGATTTACCAGCACCACCGGTACCGGTTATACCAATCACCGGAACAGTGGCTTCTCTTTCCTTTGGAGAGGAACTGAGGATGAGGTCATTCTCCGCATTCGTAATTTTTCTTGCAATAGTTCTCACATCTTTTACTTCACCAAGCGTCATCGGCTTTTTATAAACACCATTGCCATTCAATGAAAAATCACAATGACGAATTACATCTTCAATCATCCCTTCCAAACCCATCTTTCTTCCGTCATCAGGCGAATAAATCCTTATGATACCATAATTGTGCAATTCATTTATTTCCTGCGGAAGAATGGTACCGCCGCCGCCGCCAAAAATCTTTATATGCCCGCAACCATTTTCATCCAGCAAATCTTTCATGTATTTAAAGAATTCGATATGCCCTCCCTGGTAGGATGTTATAGCGATGCCCTGCACATCTTCTTCAATGGCGCATTCAACAATTTCCTGTACGCTGCGGTTATGGCCAAGATGGATAATTTCAGCGCCCTTGCTTTGCAAAATGCGGCGCATGATATTAATGGCTGCATCGTGCCCATCAAATAAAGAAGCGGCAGTAACAATGCGGATTTTATGTTGCGGTATATAATTCATTAAATAAAAATTGCAAACAAAATTAACTGTTTGCAATTGAAGTGAACGATTGTTAGCTACCGGCTAACCCTTCAGCTTTTTGATCTCTTCTGTAAGTTTTGGAACGACCTCAAATGCATCCCCTACAATTCCATAATCCGCGGCTTTAAAGAAAGGCGCTTCGGGATCTTTATTAATAACTACTATAGTTTTACTGCGGTTTACGCCGGCAAGGTGCTGGATAGCGCCCGAAATACCAATAGCTATATAAAGATTAGGCGCAATCTGAATGCCCGTTTGCCCAACGTGTTCATGATGAGGACGCCAGCCGGCATCGGCTACAGGGCGGCTACAGGCAGTAGCTGCATGCAATACATGAGCAAGGTTTTCCACTATCTTCCAGTTTTCGGGGCCTTTTAAACCGCGACCACCACTTACCACAATTTCCGCTTCGGTTAAAGGCACTTCACCCTTTACTTTATTAACCGAGGTAACTTTTACTTTAGGCTCCCCTACAGTTATATTTAATTGTTCTACAGTTGCCGTGCCACCGGTTTGTTTAACCGGGAAACTGTTTGGATTAAGCGAAATAATTTTAATGGCCGATGTAATATTTACATTGGCAAATGCTTTACCGCTAAAAACATTCTTTTTTACAACAAAACCGTTTGAGGTATCAGGCAATGCAACGGCCCCTGCTACCAGCCCGGCCTTTAAACGGGCAGAAACCCGCGGCGCTACAGCCTTACCGGTTTGGTTATGGCTGAAAATAATTATATCAGCATTTAAAGATGTTGCAGCATCTGCAACAGCATTTGCATAAACCTGTGCATCAAGATTATTTAATACTTCATTGGAAACCTGGTGCACTTTTGAAACACCATAATTGCCAAGCGCTGCAAGATCATCTTTAACGGTGCCAAGCAAAAGCGCTTCGGCTGAGGTACCGAGCTTTCCTGCAAGTGCAGCCCCATAACTTAATACCTCGTAAGACGATTTTTTTATTTCTGAATCAGAATGATCTACGAATATGAGTACCATGTAATAATTAATTTAATATTGATTATAGTTTATCAAAGCTTTAAGTCATGAGCTTCAGGCTTGCTGATAACATCCTTAAATTACTTTAGCTTCTTCATGCAGCAGGCGCACCAATTCCTGCACATTATCAGCCGCAACCAATTTTACACCGGCTTTTGGCGCAGGCAATTCATAACCTACCACATTGGTAAGCGCATCAATTGCCGCAGGTTCAATTACCTTAAGCGGTTTTGTGCGGGCAGCCATTATACCACGCATATTGGGTATGCGTTGTTCAGCCACACCTTTCTGGCAACTAATAACCACCGGCAGGGAGACTTCGTCTGTTTCCTCACCGCCTTCTATTTCGCGGTTCACAGTAGCTGTATTATTATTAACTTCCACTTTTGTGGCAAGGGAAATATATGGTAAACCGAGCAACCCGGCTAAAATTCCACCCACAGAAGAACTATTGTAATCAATAGTTTCTTTCCCCGTTAAGATGAGGTCGTAACTGCCTTGTTTTGCCACCTCGGCAATTTGTGCGGCAATAAAATAACTATCATCGCTGGCAGCATTAATACGAATGGCTTCATCGCCCCCGAGCGCCAGCGCTTTGCGGATAACAGGATCATAATCAGCGCCGCCAACGCTTACAAGATGCAACTGGATAGAAGCCTCTTTTTCTCTTAACTCGATTGCTCTTACAAGCGCATACCATTCATCATAAGGATTGATGATCCATTGCACACCTGATTCTTCAAACTTTGTATTATTCTCTTTAAAAGAGATTTTAGACGTGGTATCTGGTGTTTTACTGATACAAACTAATATTTTCATCGGCAAAAATTATGTAAACAAAAATAAAAGAAAAGTTGTTTATGCAACTATTTTTAAAATGTAATTTGTTAAATGCCATACAAAACAAGAAACTAAAAAAGTTGATTATCAACGATATATATATTAAATCACCGATTTTAAAAAAGAAAATGTTACCTTGCATCCCCATTTATGGAATAGAAGATATGGCATGATAGTTGCAAATCAAGCCAAGATTTTTAAAGAAGAAGATCAAGCGTGTTTTGAGGAAGGACTTACTTATTATTCATTAAAGTCTTAGTTGCTTTACAAATCATCTACCATGAAGAGATTTTGCGTGATTGCCGTTCTTTTACTTTGTTCGGCCTTATTTCCAAATATTAATAACCGGGCTAATGCCAATGTTGCCAACTGGCCTCCTATTTTTTCATTTTCGAAAAAAACAGGCGATCTGTCTCACAGCAGTTCGAGGAACTTTATTACAGGCCTTGCTACCTATTATGCCAACCAGTTTGAAGGCAATTTAACTGCTACCGGTGAAGTTTTCCATCACAGTGATTTAACTGCCGCAAGCAATATGTTTGCTTTAAATACCTGGGTTAAGGTTACAAATATTTTAACAGGAAAATCTATTATCGTTCGTATTAACGACAGGATGCACCCCAGAATGAATGAAAAGGGAAGGGTGTTGGATCTTACTTTAACAGGTGCCAAACAATTAAAAATCGTTAAACGTGGTGTTGCTAAAGTAAAAATTGAACCGCTTACTGAAAACCAGGTTGAAGCCGGCAAATAAGATATTTTATATATTTTTTGAAAAAAGATCGCAGCACTGCTCTGCGGTCTTTTTTGTTTTTAAACGTTTGGCGTAAGCCAAAATCCATAAGCCGCAGCGCAAAACCAAACAAGTGTTTTATACGGGTTTATACGCTTAACTGCGAATCATATTTAATAGTATATTGCTACCTTTGCACACTTTTTATTATTTACAGACAGGCTTTTACGCATAATGGCAGCTAAATACAAAGAATTTCGGGGTTTACATCTTCCCGCCATAGAAAAGGAAGTTTTAGAAAAGTGGGATGATGAAAAAGCATTTGAGAAAAGTGTTTCATTAAGGCAGGGCAGGCAGCCTTTTGTTTTTTACGAAGGCCCGCCAAGCGCTAACGGCATGCCCGGTATTCACCATGTAATTTCCAGGACTTTAAAAGATTTGGTTTGCCGCTACAAAACTATGAAGGGCTTCCAGGTAAAACGTAAGGGCGGCTGGGATACGCATGGTTTACCCGTTGAGCTGGGCGTTGAAAAAGAGCTTGGCATTACCAAGGAAGATATAGGAAAGAAGATTTCTGTTGAAGATTATAATAAAAAATGCCGGGAAGCGGTATTACGTTATAAGGATAAATGGGATGAGCTCACCAAACGTATTGGATATTGGGTTGATTTGGAGCATCCTTACATCACTTTTGAAAACAATTATATTGAGACCCTTTGGTGGCTGCTAAAGCAATTATACCAAAAAGGGTTATTGTATGAAGATGTAAGTATTCAACCTTATTCACCTGCTGCCGGAACGGGCTTAAGTTCACATGAGTTAAACCAGCCGGGTACGTATAAAGATGTGAAGGATACGAGTGCGGTGGCAATGTTTAAAGCGGTAAAAAATGAAAAAAGCGATTTTCTTTTTAAATCCGCAGGCAGTGATGAAGTTTTTTCCATGGCCTGGACCACAACACCCTGGACACTTCCTTCCAACCTTGGCTTAACGGTAGGCAGTAACATTGATTATGTGCTGGTAAAAACGTTCAACCCTTATACTCATCTTCCGGTTAATGTAATTCTTGCTAAAGCTTTACTGGGCAGATATTTTAAACCGGAAGACGAAAATGGAGATTTTGAGAATTATAATGAGAAATCAAAGGTTCTTCCCTGGAAAATATTAGTAGAGTTCAAAGGCTCGCAATTAGAAGTCATTTCATACGAACAACTACTTCCTTTCGATGCCAATAAAACCGATAACCCCAATGCTTTCAAAGTTTTAACGGGCGATTTTGTTACCACGGAAGATGGCACCGGTATCGTTCATACAGCGCCAGCTTTTGGCGCGGATGATTATAAAGTGGGCAAAAAATATGATATTGGTATATTAACGATGGTTGACCGGCAGGGCAAATTTGTTGATGGCCTTGGCGAATTCAGCAACCGTTATGTAAAAAATTATAAAGACGACCCAAATTATGTGGATGTAAATGTTGATATCTGCGTAAAACTTAAAAAAGAAAACCGCGCCTTCAAGGTTGAAAAATATGAGCACAGTTACCCGCATTGCTGGCGTACCGACAAGCCGGTTTTATATTACCCGCTTGATGCATGGTTTATAAAAACCACCGCACTGCGCGACCGTATGGTGGAACTGAATAAAACCATCAACTGGAAACCTAAAAGCACTGGCGAAGGCCGTTTTGGCAACTGGCTGGAAAATATGGTTGACTGGAACCTGAGCCGCAGCCGTTTCTGGGGTACGCCGTTACCGGTTTGGCGCACTAAAGACGGTAAAGAAGAAATTTGCATTGGTTCAATAGCAGAACTAAAAACAGAAGGCAAAAAGGCTGATGACCGGTTAGGCACCATGAAAGCCGCTTTTCTTGCCGACGATAATCTCGACCTGCATAAGCCAATGGTTGACGAAATCGTGCTGGTTTCCCCTTCCGGTGAACCGATGAAACGTGTGCCGGATTTGGTAGATGTTTGGTTCGACAGCGGCGCCATGCCGTATGCCCAATGGCATTTCCCGTTTGAAAATATTAAAACGTTTGCGGATAATTATCCTGCAGATTTTGTTTGCGAAGGTGTTGATCAAACCCGCGGCTGGTTTTATACGCTGCATGCGCTGGGTTCTTTGCTAAAGGAATCCATTCAGGATGAACTGAGACAAAAAGGATTTGAAATTTCAGATGAAAAATATCCTGGCCTTGCCTTCAAAACCTGTGTTTCCAATGGCCTGGTTTTAGATAAGAATGGCCAGAAAATGAGCAAGCGCTTGGGAAATGTAGTAGACCCCTTTAAAACCATTGCCGATTTTGGCGCCGATGCCACCCGCTGGTATCTTATCACTAATGCCTCTCCCTGGGATAATTTAAAGTTTGACCTTGATGGCATTAAAGAAGTGCAGCGCAAATTCTTTGGTACATTATACAATACCTACCAGTTTTTTGCTTTATATGCCAATGTAGACGGCTTTGCTTTCAGCGAAGATTACATCCCTGTAAAAGAAAGGCCTGAAATTGACCGATGGGTGCTTTCATCGCTCAATACCCTGGTAAAAAAAGCAACAGAAGCGATGGACGATTACGAGCCTACGCTTGCCGGCAGGCTGATAGAAGAATTTGTGGATGAACATTTAAGCAACTGGTATGTGCGCCTTTGCCGCCGCAGGTTCTGGAAAGGCGAATATGAGCAGGATAAAATTGCAGCTTATCAAACTTTGTATGAATGCCTGGAAACTGTAACCCGCCTGATGGCGCCGGTTTCACCGTTTTTCAGCGATGCAGTTTTCAAAAACCTGGATGCTGTTACAAAAAGGTTTAATGTTGAATCGGTGCATCATACCGATTACCCGGTTGCGGATGAAAAGCTGATTGACAGTTCGCTGGAAGAAAGAATGCAACTGGCGCAGGACGCATCTTCTTTAATACTATCACTTCGTAAAAAGACTAATATAAAAGTACGCCAGCCCTTGCAGAAAGCGCTGATACCGGTATTAAACCCCGAGATGAAAAGGCAGCTGGAGAAAGTAGAAGATCTGATTAAGTCTGAAGTGAATATTAAAGAAATAGAACTGGCAACTGACGCCGGCAATATCATTCATAAAAAAGTAAAACCCAATTTCAAATTACTGGGCGCAAAACTAGGCCCGGCAATGAAAGAAGCCGCCGGTATTATTGGCAGCTTTTCGCAGGAACAGATTGTTGAACTCGAAAAGAACGGATCAATCGAAATTGAGTTGAAAACCGGAAAATCTGCTATAGCTTTAAACGAAGTAGAAATAATAGCTGAAGATATTCCCGGATGGAGCGTTGCTTCAAAAGGAAATTTAACCGTTGCGCTGGACATACAATTATCTGAAACGCTGAAAATGGAAGGCGATGCCCGTGAATTTGTAAACCGTATACAGAATATCAGGAGAGACAAGGGTTTCGACCTTACCGACCGCATATCTGTAAATGTTCTCGACAATGCTATTCTCAAACCCTCTATCAATACATTTAAAAACTATATTTGCGCCGAAATTTTGGCAGATGATCTTAACTGGGTGCCGGGAATAACAGATGGCATTGAGGTTGAGGTTAATGACAACTTATTGAAAGTGAGCGTAAATAAAAAATGATAACGAACTATGCCACAGAAAAAAACAATTAAAAAAGCAGCTAAGGCTGCAGCCAAAAAAACATCGTCCGGCAGCAAAAAGGCCGGCCCGGTTAAAAAAGTTGCTCCCAAAGCAGCTAAAAAAGCTGTTAAAAAGGCGGCAGTATCAAAAAAGGTTAAAGCTGTGGTGGCAAAACCCAAGGCAAAGGCGGTTGCTGTTTCCAATAAGAAATCGGCAAAGAAACCTGTAGCCAAACCAGTAAAAACAATAAAGAAAGCAGCAGCGCCTGCAAAAAAAGCAGGGGCAAAGCCTCAGCCAAAAGCTGATGCGAGCAAGCAACATAAACAAATTAAAGCTATGTCAAAGCAAAAGAAGCAAGAAGAAAAACCGGTTCAGAAAAAAGCCGCGAAGAAGCAGGAGCCGGTAAAAGAAGTGAAATTGCCTAAAATAAGCGCTAAAACAAGTGTGCCTTATCAGCCTTCATATAAATCGCTTGAACAGCGGCAGGAGCCGGTAAGGTCGGCCGAACCGCTTGTGCGTTACAGCGATACTGAACTGAATGAGTTTAGGGAATTAATTCAGCGCAAGCTGGATTCTGCAAAAAAAGAACTGGCTTATTTGCAGGGCCTTATTACCCGTAAAGATGATATGGGCGGCGACGAAAGCGAAAATCGCTATATGACTATGGAAGATGGCAGTATAAGTATGGAGCGTGAACAGCTTAGCCAGATGGCAAGCCGCCAGATAACTTATATCGATCATCTTGAAAAGGCTGTAATACGCATTGAAAACAAAACTTACGGCATTTGCCGCGTAACCGGTAAATTAATTGATAAAGCAAGATTACGCGCCGTGCCACATGCCACTTTAAGCCTCGAGGCTAAACTTGGTTTAGTAAAGGCCGGAGAATAAAATTTCCTCAATTAAATTATAAGAAGAAGGCCGGTTGCAATGCAACCGGCCTCTTTATTTATTTCCGGTCAGATAAACTTAAGCCGGCAATCCATTATAACCTTTTCCTCATGGCGCAGGGGCTTTAGGCGGCTTGGGCGTGAAATTGTCGAACTTAACCAGCAACCCCGCCCCAAACAGTGACTGCACCTGCAAACCGGCGGAAGTATTGTGCGGCCCAAACTGGCGCACATCATCATCATATATTAAGGTAAGGCTGTACGTAACAGACAATATCCTTGAAATTTTAGCGGCAAATAAATTCGTCATATAAAGGTCCACGCTCTGTGGGTTATGCCTATAGTTGGAGAAAAGGTCAAGTTTCCCTGCATAGCTTATTGTTTTTCCAAGATTGGCGAGATAAGAAATGGTAGCGTAAGCGCCAAACTGAAAATCTGCCGGCTGATCAACCGGAACACCATATAAAGCTCGCAGGCTGTCGGGCCTAACAATGGTCCATCTTGCAGTAACAGGAGATACGAATATGGAAAGGTTTTTTGCAGGATGATAATCAAAACCGGGGCTTAACAACACATAAGCAGGGGCAAAGAAATTGGACGTGTAATTTTTTGTATCCGCATCCGGATAATCATATCCTTTAAAAAATTGTGTTCTTACATTAAAGAGGCCGCTAACATTAAGTTTTGGGTTTAATGCATAGCCATATTTAGATGTAAATTC
>JAEWJV010000586.1 GCA_023386395.1 Bacteroidota bacterium | reverse complement strand
TCACTTCCTTTAATTGCCGGTTATTGGCTAAAATATTTTTTAATTCGCCGGTTGGAATAACAATAATAGTATCAGCTTCGTAACCTGTATAGCTTACCACTAATCTTTCTCCTGTTTGCAGCAAGCTGAATATGCCATTTTCATCTGTAGCTGTTCCGCTTCCTGTGTTTAGCCAGGTAACAGATGCTCCTGCCAGTGGCTTAAAAACGCCCTTATTATCTTCTTCCATTACAACCCCTTTTATAGTTGGCGGGGTAATATTGCTTTGCATAGATGTTGAACTATCAACATGATGTATTGCATGCATATTATCCTGCCTGTAACGGCAACATTTTGGCAAAGCAATATATATGGCGTCATCTGCTTTTTTATTTTCCAGATCATGGCCTGCATCCAGGATTCTTTGCTGCACTTTTTGGATACCGGTTTTAGATGGATCATAGTGCACTGTAAGCATGCCTGTTTGAGCGCTCCATGTTGCAACCTCTACGCCGCGACCCTGCGCAGCGGCTTCAATACGCGGCTTACAAAAAGCATCGCAGGCGCCGCTTACCTTGAATATTACCGTACTATCTTTTTGTGCATGAGCAGGCAATGCGCAAATGACTAAGGCAATGCCCAGGATAAAAAATTTCATTTGAAATGAATTGTATGTTTTGAAATAAATAATCCACAGGTAAAAATTTACCTGTAATCAACAGATCAAACACACAATCAAATCCTGAAAACGCAGTTGGAAATGTAAGCAGGTGATGTTGCAACTAAAGGCGGCGCATAAATGCTTACAGCAGAACTATTATTAGAAGAAACGAGATGAATGAAGCCAGGAGAATAAAAGCTTGTATGAAGGAAAGTAAATGGCAAAACCGGCGCTGCTGCCAGCTCAGCGGCTGCATGTGTATCATTTACCTTCAACGACTGGTATTTTACTTTGCAGCAGCCATCCTTATCTTTTACCCCCTCTGCTAAAACGAGTTGTACGGATTGTAATCTTTGACAACAATAGTCAGCCCTTACTGCAAAGCCGGTGGTGGACAAAGCGTAAATAAAAGCGAGTAGTATAATGACTGACTTATTCATTTAGCATTGCAAAAATAACTATCCCGTTTATTTAAATTTTTATCGGAATTGAATTTAATGCAGGATTAACAGGTGTTGAGCCGGTATGATATTTAATTCCATCATTTCATGTCGTTATTAGTTGAAGTAAACGCACCGTAAAATACGGCCTTAATGTACGAAGTTTAAGCAAAAACATTTGTAGTATCATCATAAATTCTGATTGAAATTCCAGCTGCTTTGGGTTATTAATAACTCATCGTGGCTGAAGTAACATCCTTACGCGAATTATGCCCTGTTTGCCATTGGAATTTTAATATATGATGTGCAGCCGGGCTATACCTGTAATATAACCTTACCGGGTGCAACCCGGCCTTTAATTTTACGCCGGATGTTTTTACTGTATTTTTTTTATAACCGTAATCTGCGTCTATCAATTGCGCTTCATGCAAACGTACAAATGCCGGTGCATCAGCGTTAAGATAAAAATTATATATGGCATCCTCTGGCAATTTTATAAGCCCTTCTATACATAAGATGCCGGTTTTATCTTTTTTAATAAGGTTTGGGTCGAATGTTTTGATTGTTCCGCTATCTATAGCCTTAAGCGAAGAAACATCAGGCACCCAGGGAAAGCTGCCTTCATAAAATTTCCATCGTAAACCTGCTGATGCATTCATGTTATTTATTGCCGGAATATATGTGCTATCATAAGGTCTGGCTGCAGCTGTATCAGCCATCCTTACCTGTAATACTTTATCTTTCATCTTTTGCTGTAATGCTTTTACAGATGCATTAGCGGCAAGATTATTCATCTCCTGTGGATCGTGCACCACATCATATATTTCAAAATCATCTTCAGCAGATTTAATGTTATATCGAACACCAACTGTATCACCAAAACGTATTACCTGCATCTGGCCACGTTTGCGTTTGCGGTGGACCGGTGCGAATTCAGGGAAACCGGGCGTAGATTCATTCTGAAAATATTCCACATATACAAGACCCTTTTGCTGTATGCCTTTCCCCGTAAGTGAAGGCAATAAAGAAACTCCATCACAACTTTCAGGCGCAGGCAAGCCTGCAGCATCTGTAAACGTAGCCATCCAGTCGTAAGAAGTGGTGGGCAAATCAATTTTGTGGCCCGGCGGAATTCTTGCCGGCCACGAAGCTATGGTTGGCATGCGTATGCCGGCTTCCCAGCAGTCTCTTTTAATACCATCAAAAGGGCCAAAGCTGTTGAAAAATTCAGGTGTTATTTTTTCCGGCAGATAAGATTCGATGGAAGGGCCATTATCAGAAGTAAAAACCACCAATGTATTATCATAAATATTAAGATCTTTTAGTAATTGTATGATATCTCCAATTCCATCATCAATCCTTCTTATATCAGAAGCATAACGTTTATTAACATCCGGCCAGGCAACCTCGGACGTTGACTTTTTTTTGTCATCATCATAAGTTGCATCCGCATAGTCAGGATGATAGTAAGAATCTATTTTGCCTGAAGCAGTATTTATCATATGCCCGGCTTCATCAAGCCATTGCAACCCGCCATGCAACCCCTTGCCTTCAGGATAAGCCTGCGTGGGCAATTCCAGCACTGCATGTGGCGTTTCATAAGCCAGGTAAATAAAAAAAGGTTTGTCTTTATTTTCTTTTTCAAAATCAACAATCCATTTTTTTGTTCTGGCCGTCCACAAATCGGCCGTATAACATTTATCCAACTTATCTGTAATGTTGACCCGGTTATCCCACACTTCTTTTACGCCGCGGTATAAACCTTCTTTTGGATAATGTTCGTGCCCGTCGCGGTGACGCATATACCCGAAAAAATAATCAAAGCCCCTGTTCAACGGATGCGCCGGCCATACTTCAACATTATTTGAATCGCCCTGCAATCCCCATTTGCCAATTGCGGCTGTTGTATAACCCAGCGAATCCAATACAGAAGCCAATGTATAATTATCGGCAAGTGCTTTATCAAACTGGTTATCACGAACATTGGCATGGCCTTGCGACATGCCTAGCAATGTAGATGCCCGCGAAGGCGCACAAACAGGTGCGGCACAATAATTTTGCGTAAGCATGGCGCCGTTGTACGCAAGTGAATCTATGTTGGGTGTTGATGTCCATGGTTCGCTCCTGTCGGATTTTTGTTTTCGTTCGTTCTGGAAAAAAACACCTATATCACCATAACCTAAATCATCAGTTAATATAAAAATGATATTGGGTTTATTATTTTCCTGGGCAGCCAGTTTTATAATAACCAGGCCAATACCAATCAATAGCAAAAACATTTTTTTCATGTACAACTATTTTATTGCATGTGCTGCCTGGATAATCTTTAAAGCTTCATCATCCTTATACTTTCTTATAAGTGACTCAAGCGCTTGCCTCATTTGAATGGCTATATTTTTATAGGCTTCCTGTTGATACACATTATTCAATTCGTGCTCATCTTTTTTCAAATCGAAAAGTTCCCACTCCAATTTATTCCCGTAAAAACATATCAGTTTATAATCTTCCGTTCTTATACCAAAATGCGGCTGTACATGATGCGGTTTCGGAAATTCATAATAATGATAATACACCTGGTTTGTCCAGGGAACACTCTTTCCTTCAAGCAAAGGCAGCAAAGATTTTCCCTGCATTCCGGCCGGTGCTTTTACACCAGCAATATCCAGCAAGGTAGGCGCCCAATCTATATTAACCGCAAATTTATCAATGTTCATTCCCTGTTTAATTACACCGGGATAACGCATTACAAAAGGCGTTCTTAAAGATTCTTCATACATAAAGCGTTTATCAAACCAGCCATGTTCACCTAAATAAAAACTTTGATCTGAAACATATATTACAACTGTATTTTTTGACAGCCCTGTTGAATCGAGATAATCCAATACTTTTCCAATATTCCTGTCGAGCGATTTTGCGGTGGATAGATAATCTTTTAAAAACCTTTCGTATTTCCATTTGGTAAGCGCTTCACCACTTAAATGTTCCTCATCAAATTCTTTGCTTATTTTTTTCTCATAATAATTTATATAAGCCTGTTTTTGTTGAGCGTTCATTCGTTTAAAAGAAGGGCCGTCATAATTTACATGCACTTTTAAATCTTCTTTCAAACGCATCACCTCTCCTATTTCCATTTCCTGGTTTTGCGCAGCTACCCTGCCCTTATAGTCATCATTAAATGTTGATGGAACAGGAAAATCAACATCATCATAAGCGCCTAAGTCTTCAACAGCAGGCAGCCAGTTTCTGTGCGTTGCCTTATGGCCAATGATAATGCAGAAAGGTTTTGACTGATCGCGGCTATTTAACCAATTGAGCGAAAATTTTGCAATGAGATCCGAAACATATCCTTCATAATGGATAGTGTCATTGGATGTATTTATAAACTCAGGATTGAAATAGGCGCCCTGTGATTGAAGTATGTTGAAATAATTAAACCCTTTTGGCAATGTGCCCAAATGCCATTTGCCCACATAAGCCGTTTGATATCCTGCAGCCTGTAAAAAGGTTGGAAAAACTTCCTGGTCAACATTGAACTTTCCTTCATTTGCCTTATAACCGTTTAGATGGCTGTATTTACCTGTAATAAGTGTTGCCCTGCTTGGCCCGCACAATGAATTTGTAACAAATGAATTCCTGAAAATTGCACCTTCTTTAGCTATCCGGTCTATATTAGGTGTTGATGCAAGCGTACTTCCGTAAGCGCTTATGGCCTGGTAAGCGTGATCGTCAGAAATAATAAAAACAATATTTGGTTTTTGTGATTGCTGCGCATGTACGTTTGCAGTGGTTACGATTAAATATAAAGAGAGAGAAATTTGTAAGAAATATTTTACGCCCATTGTTATTAAATAATTTAAAAATGATTTTTATAAAAGCTGCAATCAAAATATACAGTACAAGGGAGTCACGATTAAAACCGGATAGATGACACAACAGGCATTGCCACAAAGTATTTCTGCCAGCAACCAAATAATAATTCAATTTATATTACTACACAGCCCATTCTTTTTTAATTGGTCTTGAAAGCATTTTATTTGCCTTATCATTATTGGTAAATTTTTCCTTTACAGGATCCCATTTCAAATACTGTTTTGTTTCATACGCTATATTACCAATATTGCAAACCGTGCAACTTCTGTGGCCTGTTTCCACGTCTGCAACGGGTTGTGTACGCTTACGAATGGCATTTAAAAAATCTTTATAGTGATCCTGGCTGTTATACACGTGAATTTCATTTGGCCCGATAACACGGTCTTTTAATTCTGCAGGATTTGTTTCAAGTTTTCTGCGTTGCACATCAAGTGTGCCTTTGCTTCCGGTAAAGCGTATCGCATGATTTTTACCGAAATCTTCTTTCTTCATGGTTACGCCATTTGCATATTTGTAGGTTAATGCATCAGCGCCATTAACGCCTGGTGGCGTTATTTCAACGGGCCCGCTCCTATCCATGTCCAAAGCCCATTGAACTATGTCAAACATATGTGCGCCCCAGTCGGTCATATCGCCGCCGCCCATGCCTTTGTAATCGCGCCACTTGCCCCAGGCCGGATTGCCCAGCACCGGATCTAATAAATTATTATAATGAAAATGTTCTGTATTTGGTCCAAGCCATAAATTCCAGTCGAGGTCTGATGGCAATTGTTCTTCAGGAAGATCATACGGCACCGGCGGGCCACCAACATTTACCTGTATTAATTTTATATCGCCTAAATAACCATTTCTTATGAGTTCTGCCGTTTGCCTGAATTCAGGCCATGAACGTTGCATACTGCCTGTTTGAAACACACGCTTGTTTTTGTTAA
>JAEWJV010000579.1 GCA_023386395.1 Bacteroidota bacterium | reverse complement strand
AGTAAAGCCTGGACAGTATGCACCGATTTTATCCGTGCATTGCCGGCAAAAACAAAATCACCAAATCAAAAAGCTGCTTTCAATAATTTTAATAGATAAAATTTTTTGTTGCATTATCAACTCTGTTTGATAAATCCAAAACAGTGCGGGCAAAATTTATGCGTTTATTTTTTGGGATATTTAGTTTCCCATTCTTTCATTAATTTTTTATAATTTTCTGCATCAAGCATTTTTATAATATAGTCGAGCTTTTCTTCTTTCCTTTCATCACCTTCTTTTGATTGCGGAGAGCCTACGCAAAACAGGAAACTCAGGCCGGCTACCTGCCAAATCAATTGTAAAAATTCGGATTGCCAGTTTTCCATAGTGTCCCGCATCATTTGCTGAACATATTCTGAAACAACCGGTGTTTGCTGATGTTCCTTTTCTTCATTTACAAATGTGTTCCATCCAAAATACCAGTGAAGCCCTAAAGAAAAAATGAAAAGGAAGAGTGTAATCCATATATAATTCCTTTTTTTAAAACCAGTTATTCTTTGCATATACATATAGTTTTATAGTTAGAAATTAGTTACTTCAAAAAATTAAGGACGGGCATTGCATAATTTATTTGTTTGAGATAGCAATTATCATCGTACGATACTAAAGCCGGATAACTGAAAGCGCTTATAAAATCATGCCGGATGAGTATTAATAACATGAGGCTATAAATAAAGCATATTATACCACAGCTACTGTGAGAAATAAGGTTGCTCTTACAGAAACAGAACCAAATAATTTTAAAGGTTTTACAATGCTGATAAACTTTAAGTACAAAGGCAGATCAGCCTGTTTACATATGCTGACGGCCATTGGGAGATAAGGGAAAACCTGAGCTTTTAAGTCGTAAGTTTTGCAGAAATCAACAGGATATCAAAACAGTCCTTTAACCCGCGCATTTAATTATAAATAAATGGGGCAAATCTTCTATAAAAATATTACAGTATAAATTTAAACAGCAAAAAAAGCAAAAGATCAATATAAATGCACCTGCCTGCCGTCGTTATTTACTTAAGGCATATACTTTGATTTAATTCGTCATTATAATTAAAATTATTTTCAATGGCCGAACAACAAAGTGCTTTTTATAAAGCATTTAAAAAAGAATTGCTTGAACCGCTAAAAAATCACCTGCTTGAAAATAATGAAACAGTTGCAGTAGCTGAGAGCGTAACGTCTGGCCTCTTGCAACTGGCTTTTGGTACCATTAAAGATGCAAGCTGTTTTTACCAGGGCGGAATAACTGCCTATAATCTTGGACAAAAATGCAGGCATCTGTTGGTTGAGCCGGTTCATGCTGCAGCATACGATTGCATCTCTCAAAATGTTGCCAAAGAAATGGCCCTGCATGTTTGCACATTATTCAGGAGCAACTGGGGTTTGAGCATTACCGGTTATGCTGCACCCGTGGAAAAAACCAACGAAGTTTTTGCTTATTGCAGCATTGCCTATAACACAACAATTGTTTTTGCTGAAAAAATAATACCACAACACACAGAACCTTCCGAGGTACAACTTGAATATGCCCGTAAACTGCTGCAATATCTTGGGGATTGCATGCATAAAAAATAGCTGGCATTTTCATGGCAACGCATAACTGCATCAAAAAAAATAGTGGCATAGTTTTCATTTGAATTGTAACTATAATTTGATACATTATGATTAACAGGGACGGCGCATGCATAAGCCTTTGGCAACAGCATGCAATAAAATTTTCAGGCAAACAAAATGCAGGGCAAACCTCATTCGATGTAGCAATTGCCGGAGGCGGCATTACAGGCATAACAACAGCATTGTTATTGCAGAAGGCTGGTAAAAGATGTATCGTGTTTGAAGCTTATAATCTTTGCTTTGGTACCACCGGTGGCAGCACCGCGCATTTAAATACGTTGCTGGATAGTCCTTATACCACGCTTATAAAAAATTTTGGAAAAGAGAATGCTGCATTGGTTGCCCGTGCCACTGAACAAGCTATTGAACTGGTTAAGCAGCATATAAATGAGTATAAGATAGATTGTGGTTTTAAAGATGCCGCAGCCTATTTATTTGCTGAAAACGATGAACAGGTAAAAGAGCTGGAAAGCATTCATAATGCCTGCCGTGAAGTAAACCTTAAAGCCGTATATGCAAAAGATCTTCCGCTAAACATTTCTTCCAAAAAAACAATGAAGGTAGAAGGCCAGGCAAAATTAAACCCGGTTCAATATGTGCATGCGCTGGCACATGCTTTTGAAGATGCGGGCGGCATTATTATGCAGAAATGCCGCGTGGAATCAGTTGAAGACAATGGGGAAGTTGAAATAAAAACTTCAAAAGGAAATTTCCGGTCATCATTTTTTATTTATGCTACACATATTCCTACCGGTATTAATTTATTACACTTAAGATGTTCCCCTTATCGTTCGTATGCAATGGCTGTTACTTTAAAGAACAAAGAATATCCGGCAGATTTATATTATGATATGTATGATCCTTATCATTATATCCGCAGCCAGGAAATAAACGGGCAGGAATATTTAATAGCAGGTGCTGAAGATCATAAAACAGGGCATGTAGAAAATACGGGAGAATGTTTTGATAAGCTTGAACAATATGTAAGAAAACATTTTGATATTGAAACCATTGCCAATAAATGGTCTTCTCAATACTTTGAACCTGCTGATGCGCTGCCATATATTGGAGAGTTGCCCGGGCACAGTGAAAAGATATTGGTTGCCACAGGTTATGGTGGCAACGGTATTACCTATAGTCATGTGGCGGCTGTTACATTACGTGATATTATTTTAAATAAACCCAATCCCTATATCCCTTTATTTAATCCAAACAGAATAAAACCAGTGGCAGGTTTTGTTTCTTTTCTTTCCCATAATGCCGATGTGGTAAAACAATTTGCCAGCCGCTTTTTTGCACATGAACAACTTGATAAAATAAGTGATTTAAAACAAGGGGAAGGAAAAGTAATTAAATATGACGGTGAACTGATAGCGCTGTACAAAGATGAAAAAGGCCTTCTTCATGCAATACATCCTGTTTGCACACACATGAAGTGCGAAGTAAAATTTAACAACGCAGAAAAAAGCTGGGATTGCCCTTGTCATGGTGCGAGGTATAATGTGGATGGCGATGTTATAACGGCACCTTCCAGCCAAAACCTTGAAGATGTAAACATAAAAATGCACAACGCCTGAATTTATGAAGATACCTCTGTTGTATAAAAAATTATAAACACCGGTATATGGTTTGGAATGATTCCTGTATTTAAAATCATAAATATTTATTATGGCAACTACAACAAAAAAATCAAGCGATAAACGCACTTTAATTGCCCCAAACGGAGATAAGCGCTATGTGAAAAGGGATGCACAGGGCCGTTTTAAAGAAAGCGACGATGTAAGCCGTTCATTAAGCGCCGACAGAAGGCAGCATGCAAAAACAAAATCAAAACCGGGTTACGGAGATAAAGGCGACAGTTAAGCTATGCCTTCGTCCGTAATCAGGGAGATACAGTATGATCCCGAGACAAAATCATTACAGGTGCATTTTGTTTCGGGATTAATATATGTTTATTACGATGTGCCGCATCCAATATATGCAGCCTTTTTATCATTTCGCGAAAAAGGCGTTTACTTCAACCGGCACATAAAAGATAAGTACAGGTTTACCAAATTGCCCGGAATACAAACATAGACGCATGACAAGAATATAAGCTTCTATGCAGTTTGTTTTAAAAGTCTTGAATAAAAGACATTATATAAGCCTGGCACTTCAAGCGGTAAATGAACCAGGTTTGGAAGTGCTTACCGATGGCTCCAATGCGAGGCTGTTATGTACGCATTGAATATTCCAATTCCAAATGTTCTTAGCTGTTATTCAGCTTCTCCAAAACCTTCTGCTGCGCTTCTTTTAATTCATCTTCAGTAAGCTTTAATTTACCTCTTGTAAAATTCAGGTCATCCATGGTATTAATAGGCACAAGATGCAGGTGGGCATGTGGCACTTCGAGGCCAACGACGGCCATACCGCAACGTTTGCAATCAAAAGATGCTTCTATGGCTTTTGCAATAGGTTTTGCAAATACAAGTATCGATTGCAGATAATCATCACTTAAATCATATATCTTATCCACTTCAATTTTTGGTATTACCAGCGTATGGCCCGGCACCAGGGGGAAAATGTCGAGAAACGCATAAAACTTATCATCTTCTGCAATTTTATAAGAAGGAATTTCGCCGGCAATAATTTTTGAAAATATACTCATAAAAATGTTTTTAACACATCAAAAATAAAAAAGCCGCGCAATGTGCGCAGCTTTAAAATATGGGCAAAAAAAATTAAATAGCTATTTCTTCAATTTTAAATTTCAGAATACCTGTTGGCGCTTTTACCACAGCCACTTCACCTTTTTGCTTACCCAGCAGTCCCTGGCCTATGGGTGATGAAACAGAGATTTTATTGGCTTTAAGATCAGCCTCTTTTTCACCAACGATCTGGTAAGTAACCGTTTTTTTGGAAGCCACATTGGTAATGGTTACTTTGGTTAAAATAGAAACCTTGCTGGTGTCAATTTCGCTTGCATCCACAATTCTTGAGTTGGCAATCTGGCCTTCAAGCAATGCAATCTTAGCTTCCAGAATCCCCTGGGCTTCTTTAGCTGAATCGTATTCAGCATTTTCTTTCAAATCGCCCTTTTCTCTAGCTTCGGCAATGGCACGTGAAGCCGCAGGTCTTTCAACAGATTTCATGTGTTGTAATTCCTGCCGCATTTTTTCAAACGCTTCCTTTGAAACGTACATAGTGTCACTCATAATATCTGGTTTTAAACGAGTAAAAAAAAATACAACGCCACAAATACATGCAGCGTTGCATATTACAAATATAGTAAAAAAACATGTTAAACAAACGCCACAATAAAAAAATTACAGCCTGTTTTATACGTGTCTTATTAGATGTACAATGTCGTCGTTAGGAACAGCCTTTTGATTAACAAAAAGCAGGCGAAAGCAATGCATTTTCGGAGAGATAATAATTTTTATTCTTTATCATATAACAATGAAACTTAATTTTAAGTAATATTTCAGGAGCTGATTTGCCATAATAATTGCTGCTATCTATTGTTAACCTTTCACAATGAAACAAACATCTGCCAAAACAAAAATTACAGTTGAAGATTTTACGCAACAGCCTGAGGTGCTGCAATGTCTTGAGCAATTAAAGGCAGCATTTGATACAACTAAAGGCGGCCGTGAATTTACCATTTCTGATGTGCTGGATAAAGAAGGCCATCAATATGTAAACCTTGTGCAGAAAGGCGGTGGTGTTTTAGGTGTTGCATTGGTGGGCTACACTTACATTCTTGAAGAAATGGGCGTGCGTTTCATACGGCTTGCAGGTACCAGCGCCGGCGCTATAAATACGGCTTTAATGACGGTGGTTGGAACAGAACCCAATACCGGTAACAATACAAAACAAAAAGTAAAAGGCAATAAAAAAATAGCTAAATCAAAAAAAATACTGCAGGCTATTTGTGACCTTGATTTCTTCAGTCTTGTTGATGGCCATCCCGCGGCCAGGGCGCTTATTCAATTGTTTATCAGAGACAAGAATTTCAGCACACAGCTCAGCAAATGGTTAACCATGATGCTTATAACCTTAATTGCATTGCCCGTGCTTGGTTTTATCGGCCTGGGCCTGCAACATACCTATACATGGATGGCGGGCATTACAACAACTGTGTTTATTATAACGGGCCTTTATTTCGCCTTGATACTTATACTTTGTGGTTATCTTTTTTTTCTTGCAAAACGCTTAAAGAGTGCGGGCTTTGGAATAAACCCCGGCGATGTTTTTTACGACTGGATTAAAGCCCGCCTGCTCGAAAACAATATTAAAACAGTTTCTGATCTTATTGAAGCAGCCTCTACGCCTGTTGACGATTTATACCTCAGGGAAGAAAGTGTTGAAGGCCTTAACGGTCTTGAAGGCGATGTAACTTTTATTGCTTCGGAAATTGTATCGCAGAATAAGATAGAGTTTCCAAGAATGAGCGGGCTTTTCAGAGAAAATATAGATGATCTTCAACCAGCCGGTTTCATACGCGCATCTATGTCTATACCCATTTTTTTTGAATCTTATTTTATAACAGATATACCATGTGAGAAAAAAGGCATTCAGCAATTATGGGAAGATATGCTTGAAGAAACAAAACCGCCTTCCACTGCAAGGTTTGTAGATGGGGGTATTCTTTCCAACTTTCCAATCAATATTTTTTACAACTCAAAATTAGATAAGCCGCGGCTCCCTTCATTTGGTAT
>JAEWJV010000549.1 GCA_023386395.1 Bacteroidota bacterium | reverse complement strand
TTGCTGCAGGTATTTATATTTTATTTCTGCTAGCTCCCAGTCCTGCAGATTGTCAATATCCTGTACATGCAATTCATCAATAATTATAACACCCGAGTCGTTTGTAAACAACGAAGCAGCGTTCTCAATTTTATTTATATCAAACCAATAAAATTGCCCTGCATCATGGTAAGCCGACGGCAGGTCCTGCGAACGTTTATGCATATTTTCAGGCCACCACATTTCAGGTTTATTATTTTCAACTTTAAGGCTTCGCCATATAGGATAGGAATATTGAACTACCGGAAATAAAGAAGTATAATTATTCTCAGTGAACTGCTTATATGCATCAGCTAAAACTTTACTGCTTACAAATGGTGACGTTGCATAAATACAGCAACCGGAATGGAACTGTTTATTTACAGCTTTATATTCCAGTAAAACTTCTTTCAAAACATCCATCGTTGTTGCATAATCGTTAGCATTACTTGCAGAACGCATGAACGGCACATTTGCGCCGAATTGTTTTGCTATTGAAGCAATAGTATCATCATCAGTTGAAACCATTACTTCTTCAAACACACCACTGGTCAGCGCAGCTTCTATTGAATAGGCAATAATGGGTTTTCCGCAAAATTGCCTGATATTTTTCCCGGGGATTCTTTTACTGCCACCACGTGCGGGTATTATAGCAATGTTTTTCACTTTGTAAATTCTAATATCCTGCTGATAACAAAATCCTGTTCTTCGTTGGTTAATGTAGGGTACATGGGAATGCTTAAGCATTTTTCATAGTAAGCATTTGCAACAGGCAGGCTTTCTTTTTTATAACCAGCCTGTTTATAATACGGTTGGTGATGAACAGGTATATAATGCACCTGCGCAAAAATATTGTGTAGCCTTAGGTGATCATACAGGCCTCTCCGGTCATTCACCTGTATAACATATAAATGATAAGCATGGCTAAAGCCTACAGCTGGATTTATTATTTGAATGTTTGAATTTGCAAAAGCTTGATCATATTTTTTTGCGATAGCCTTTCTCTTTTGTAAATTTTCGTCAGCACGTTTAAGCTGTGAAATGCCAAGTGCTGCATTAATATCAGATAGCCTGTAATTATAACCAAGCTGCTGCATTTCATAATACCAGCCACCCTGGTTCTCAAACATTAATGCAGGATCTTTGGTAATGCCATGTGTACGTAATAACAAAAGCCTTTCATACAAATCTTTATTATTAGTAGTTATCATCCCGCCTTCACCACATGCAATGTGCTTTACAGGATGAAAAGAAAATATTGCAAGATCTGCATATACACCATTACCACAATTTTGTTTTAACCCTTTGCTGTCAATAAAATAACCACCGGGTGCATGGCATGCATCTTCCAAAATCCATAAGTTATATTCATCGGCAAGTTTACGAAGTGCTTCAAGGTTTACGGGTAGGCCAGCAAAATCAACCGGGATAATCCCCTGATAAGTGCCTTGTGAAGAAGATGCCAATAAATTTTTTATTTTTTCAATATCGATTAATGCAGAAGCTGCATCAATATCAGCAAAAACAACTTCGCCACCACAATACTTTATACAATTTGCAGAAGCTGCAAACGTTATCGGTGTTGTAATAACTTTTGAATGTTCGTTCACATCAAGCGCCATTGCAGAAAGATGCAAGGCTGCTGTTCCATTAGACACGGCCACTGCGTATTTACAGCCGATATATTGCGCGAACTTCTCTTCAAATTCGCTAATTTTAGGACCTTGCGTAAGGTAATTACTCTTTAATGATTCAGTTACTGCTGCAATATCTTCTTCTGAAATAAATTGTTTGCCGTAAGGTATCACGTCTAGTAGTTTAAGATTTATACTTCAAAAGAAGCATCAACATGCTGCTTTATCAAGCTTCTTATATCGTCAATAGTTAGCCATTCCGTGTTTTCCCCCGAATTATAATTAAACCCGGGGTTAACTTTTTTAGCATTAAAATATTGTATAAACTCATCAAGTTTCCAGTTATGTACCTGGGGTAGTATTGCATAATATTTACCAAGGTCATAAGTTGAAAACGAATCTGACGCAGTGATCATTTCTTCGTGTATTTTTTCCCCCGGCCGTATACCAACAATTTCGTGTTTACAGTGAGGACCAATTGCCATAGCTACATCAATAATGCGATAAGACGGGATTTTGGGAACAAACAATTCTCCACCCCAGGCAGTTTCCAGTGCATGTAAAACCATGTCAACACCTTCAGCTAAAGAAATGTTGAACCGCGTCATTGCCGCATCTGTTATAGGAAGTACACCGGTATTTCTTTTATTCAAAAAGAAAGGAATAACAGAACCATTTGAGCCCATTACATTACCGTATCTTACTACGGAAAGCTTAATCGGATTAGTTCCTCTAATATTGTTAGCTGCTATAAATAATTTGTCCGACGCCAATTTAGTAGCACCATATAAATTGATAGGCGCGGCAGCCTTATCAGTTGAAAGCGCCACAACTTTTTCAACATTGGTTTCCAGGCAGGCATTGATGATATTTTCGGCACCGAGGATATTTGTTTTTACACACTCCATAGGATTGTATTCTGCTATGGGTACATGCTTCATAGCTGCCGCATGAATAACGTAATCAATGCCTTTTAACGCCCTTTTTAAGCGTTCGAAATCACGCACATCGCCAATGAAAAACCTAATGTTAGGATATTTTTGGTTAGGGTAATCCATCCCCATCTGGTATTGTTTCTGCTCATCACGGGAGTAAATTACAAGCCGTTTGATGTTTGGCCAATTGGCAAACACCTTTTTTACAAATGCTTTTCCAAACGAACCAGTTCCGCCAGTTATAAGGATGTTTTTATCGTTTAAATTGATCATTAAAAAACTTTTTTACGACTTTAAATATTTAATAGAACTTAGTTTTCATGGTTAAGTGCCTGCTTTACAATTAAATAACCTGAAACTATAATAACAGCTATAATGCCTCCTAAAATGCTAAAGGTTAACCAAGAGCGTTTATACATTTGTAATGGAAGAACGGGCTCGTCAATTATTTGATATAAAGGCGTTTCTTTAAGCAGCGTAATTTTTGCTATCTCAAGGTTCTTTAACACTTCTCCATAAGCTTCGCCCACTGCTGATGCCTTCACCTGATTTTGTTGCACACCAGAACGTTGTGCCTGGTAAGCTGGGTTGAGGTTAAAAGTTAGGTCTGCCTGTGTAGCTGCAGAAGTAATGACTCCACCTAAAACATCCCTCAGGCTGTCAGCTTCGGTTTTCAGCATTGCCAGATTTTGTTTGGCTGTACTTGTTTTTGTATCTATATAAAACTTAGATGTTACATCTACAAGATATTTTGGAAGAAAATAAGCCAACGTATCGTCTGAGGAAGTTGCTGTTACGGCATAAACGGCCTGTTGCTTATCTGGCTTTGCTACTTCAAGTATATTGGCCTGTACGTATAGATAAATTTCCCTGAACAAGCTATCCTGTACCAATGTCATTGCGGATGCATCTCCAGGAAAAGGAAATGCTTCTTTCAGTCGGTTGTTCTTATC
>JAEWJV010000634.1 GCA_023386395.1 Bacteroidota bacterium | reverse complement strand
AAATAAGAGATGCCTGGAATGCTTTGCTCCTCGACTTCCCGCCCGAACGTATTAACTGGTTAAAAAAAATAAAAGAACGCTATAATATTTATCTTCTCTCCAATACTAACCAGATTCATTATGAAGCGTTTACCAAAGCCTACCGCGAACAGGTGGAAGACAAAAACTTTGATGAGCTTTTTATAACGGCTTATTACTCTCATAATCTTGGCTTGCGCAAGCCCTCGAAAGAAATTTTTGAAACGGTGCTTGTAAAAGAAAACCTTACTGCTGCAGAAACTGTTTTCATTGATGACTCCCTCGCAAATATTGAAGCTGCAAGGTCTGCAGGACTACAAGGCATTCATTTGCCTTCACCTAAAACGGTGCTTGAACTTGGTTTGTAAAATAACAAATATAAATAAGGTATAACCTGGCAACAGCGGCTGTTTTAATACAAAGCATGTTTATAATACAACGCTAAACGTCGGTGATATGCAATTGATACGCAAGCATATGCGCTGCACACCCATTAAAAAATCAGCTTCACATTCCGCTTTTTACGGAACATTCTTTAAATGTGCTGCTTTTAACGAAAAAGCCATGTGCAGTGTCCGTATTTCCTAAAGAAGAAGAATTTTTTTTGTAATCGGTTGCATTTTTTAAGAAACTTCTTTTACTTTAGCAGGATAATTGTCTTAATGACAATTTATTTGCTGAAAAGGAGAGGCAAGGGAATATGCCATGATTGTTTGTCAATCAATTATAATTTATGAATGCGATTGTTTGTTTGGAGATTCCCCCTTTTATTTGAAGTTTAGGAATGCAGACAGAAATTTTTACGATGGGTATAGTATTATATAGTCTGTTACTTTAATATTTCGGTTGCACTTTTTCAATCATGTTATTCTGATGGATGCGCCTGAATTTCAATAAATCATTGCTTATGCCTGCCGCTTATTAAATTATTCGATTTGCTTATAAATTCTAAAACCAAACATCTATGCAAGCTTTAATTATTCCGCGAAAAATGGTAAATACCCATTTCAAACTGCGGATGAAGATGTTTCTGACAGTTACTATGTTAGCCATCTTCAATTTATTCTTTCTGACTGTTCAGGCCCAAAACACCCAGGTGAAGGGTCGCGTAATTAATGAAACAGGCGAGCCGGTATCCAACGCTTCGATAATGGTTAAAGGTAAAACAACCGGCACCGCAGCGGACGAAAACGGAAATTTTCAGTTAAACGTTCCCGGTAATGCAACCCTTGTGGTGTCTTCAGTTGGATACCTTGACCAGGAAATACCTGTAAATAACCAAACTGACATTACAATTACGCTTTCTTCCGGTACAACCAATATGCAGGAAGTGGTAGTAATTGGTTATGGTACGCAAAGAAAAGAAGCTGTTACCGGTTCCGTTGCTTCTATCGGCGGGGATAAGATGCGGGAAATACCTGCAGCCAACGTTTCGCAGGCTTTACAGGGCCGTTTGGCCGGCGTGCAAATGTCGCAAACTTCAACAAGGCCGGGCGCTACCATGCAAATACGCATTCGTGGCACACGCTCCCTTACTGCAGATAACAACCCGCTGATAGTGCTGGATGGAATTCCATTCCCTGGTTCTATAGGCGATTTAAACCCCGATGATATAAAGAGTATTGATGTATTGAAAGATGCATCGGCCACCGCCATTTATGGTTCCCGCGGCGCTAATGGTGTTATTTTAATTACAACCAATAAAGGGCAGAGGGGAGGAAAAGCAAGGGTTGCTTATAATGCTTATTATGGCGATCAAACTTTGTTTGCAAGATACCCTATGATGAATGGGCCTGAATTTGTGGCGCTGCGTAAAGCTGCCGGTATATATACAAACGGCGCTGATGAAAAAGATGATGTTAATACAGATTGGCAGGACCTATTTTACAGAACCGGAACCGTAAACAGCCATGATGTAAGCGTTTCCGGCGGCAGTGAAACCGGAAGCTATAATGTTGGCTTCGGATATTATCAAAATCAGAGTCTTATTCCTACGCAGCAATACACCCGGTATTCATTGCGCACTTCAATCGATCAGCAAATAGGAAAATATTTCCGGGTTGGGTTTACTACTAATAATAATTATAAAATCAGCGAAGGCAACCAGTTGGGCACGTTCGGTACATTGTCCGCATCGCCTATTGCAGATCCATATAATGCTGATGGCTCTTTAAAAAGGGTAGTGCACCAATCGTTGGGTGATGGGTATGTATTAACAAAAGGTGTGGTTGATAGTTTAAGCGATAATGGATTATGGATAAATGAAACAAGAAATTTTGCAACCTACAACTCTGTATATGGAGAAGTGAAAATTCTCTGGGTTGATGGTTTAAAATACAGGGTAAACCTTGGTTTGGACTTTATTCAGGGTAAT
Organism: Bacteroidota bacterium; assembly: GCA_023386395.1. GTDB lineage: Bacteria > Bacteroidota > Bacteroidia > Chitinophagales > Chitinophagaceae > Parafilimonas. The sequence continues at coordinate 5,043 of JAEWJV010000634.1, read as the reverse complement.
AATGGAAATTATACAGGGGAAGGTGTAAATAATTCTAACCCGGCAACTGAATCAACTGCAGGTATCAGCAATTCGCAAACGTATCACTGGACGATTGAAAATATTCTCTCTTACGATAAAACTTTCGCCCAAAAACATAATGTAAGTATTACGGCTTTATATTCTGCAGAGCAACAGAAATATAATTCCTCTTCTATGTCGGCAAAAGATATTCAAAGCCAGGAATTCCAGTTTTATAACCTTGGCCGCGCCGATGGTGAAATTACGGTTGACCCAAATGGCCAGAGTTATAATTTATGGGGCCTGATGTCGTGGATGGGCCGTGTGATGTATGCTTATGATAACCGTTATATGATTTCCGCAACCTTACGTTCAGATGCCTCATCAAGGTTGGCAAAAGGCCATCAGTGGCATACTTACCCTGCCGTATCTGTGGGCTGGAATGTAACCAATGAATCGTTCATGAGTAATGTAACCTGGTTAAATGCATTGAAACTGCGCGCTGGTTATGGCCAGACTTCTAACCAGTCAATTGCTCCTTATGCAACACTTGGTTCATTAAGCACAAGGCCTTATAATTTTGGCAATGATACTTATGCTACAGGCTATTATGTAACCCAGCTTCCTAATCCGAGCCTTGGCTGGGAATACTCTGAGACCTGGAATTATGGTATTGATTTTTCGCTTTTCAAAAACCGTTTGTCCGGTACGGTGGAATACTATACTACAAATACAAAAGATCTGTTGCTTGGTGTTGGGTTGCCTTCTACATCCGGTGTTAGCAGCTACACAGCAAATGTAGGCCGCACCCAAAATAAGGGTATTGAATTTACGGTTAATGGCACCATACTCGATGGTGGCCGCGATGGCTTAACCTGGGATGCCGGTTTCAACATTTATGCTAACCGTAATAAACTGGTGGCACTTGCTTCCGCTGCCACCAAAGATGAAGGAAACGGTTGGTTTGTTGGCCATAACATCAATGCAATTTTTGATTATAAGAAATTGGGTTTATGGCAGGAAAAAGACCCTTACCTCGATGTACTGGAGCCCGGTGGTGCTGTTGGTATGATTAAAGTATTGTACACAGGCGATTATAATGAAGATGGCACGCCGGCGAGGGCAATTGGCGCGATGACAGGCTGGTGATGGATGTTGACCCTAAATTTTTGGGCGGCTTTAATACAAGGCTGGCTTATAAAGGGTTTGATTTAAATATCGTGGGCATTTACCAGCACGGTGGAATTCTTTTAAGCTCCCTGTATGGTTCAGGCGGTTATCTTAACAATTTAACTTCAAGGAACAATAACGTAAAAGTTGATTTCTGGACACCTGAAAATACAGATGCCAAATATCCAAACCCCGCAGGGCCTTTAAGCGGCGATAACCCGAAATACGGAAGTACACTTGGTTATTTCGATGCATCATTCCTGAAAATCCGTACCATATCGCTTGGCTATGATTTCAGCAGGAGCGTGATTAAAAGTAAAGACTTAAAATTGAGGGCTTACTTCACCGTTCAAAACCCGTTTGTAATGTTCTCTCCGTACTATAAAGAATCTGGTATGGACCCTGAAACAAACTCTTACGGCAACGAAAATGCGGCAGTTCCGCTTTCTTATAATATGAGGCGCATACTTACGATTGGTACCAATACGCCATCAACACGCAATTACATTCTCGGTGTTAACCTGTCATTTTAAAATCATTACAACATGAAACGTACACATATAAAATCTTTAATAGGATCAGCGCTGACATCCGCCATATTGCTTTCATCAGGATGTTCTAAAATCCTGGACGAACAGCCACGGAGTTCTTTTACGCCTGAATATTTTTCAACAGAAAAAGGTGTTCAGGGAGGTATTACCTCGTTATATGCGCACCTTAGAAATATCTATGGCCAGGCTTACTATTATAATGCCTGCTTAACCGGTACAGATGAAGTAACCTATGCGCAAAGTGCCGATGGTAATTTTAAAGACATGGATATGTCTGGTGTGGGCCAGGTTACTTCCACCAGCTTTCCCACCAGCATTCCCTGGGGAGAATCTTTTTCCGACATAAATACGGCAAGCGGTATTATAGAAAACGCTTCAGCCGTTGGCCTTTCCGATGCATTAATTGCAGAAGCCAGGTTTTTCAGGGCTTTCGATTATTTCCTGCTTGTGCAAACCTATGGTGGCGTGCCTTTGGATTTGGGTGCCGGCGAGCTTACATTCAACACCAACCCGGTAAGGTTTTCTACCCGCAACACGGTGCCGGAAGTATATACAAAAGCCATCTTTCCAGATTTACTGCAGGCAGTAAATGATCTCCCTGATGCAGGCCGGGTAACAGGCGGTGTAACAAAAACTGCAGCGCGGCTTTATCTTTCCAAAGCCTACCTTACTTATGCCTGGTGGCTGGAAAATCCAAACAATATTCCTACTTATCCTGAAACAGCAAGAACGGATCCCGATGGCCATGATGCACACTGGTATTTTCAACAGGCTTACGATGTGGCAACAGCAGGTATTCAAAACCCGGGGCCTTTCAGTTTACAGCCAACGTATTACGATTTGAACCTGGGGTCAAACGACCGTAACAGCGAGATCGTTTTATACGCCGATCACACAGAAACAAGCGAACAATATAATGGCGGCAGCCTTACTTATGGCAGCGGTGGTGCACCGGATAATTTTGCCGTATGGATGCTTACCTGGAACTATACGCTTATCCATAGCGGTACAGATGCATCCTGGAGCAATACTGCCAGCTCTGTTGTGCGTGCGGCCACACAGGATTTAGGCCGCCCGTGGACACGTATGGCGCCAACCATTGGTGTAATTGAAAACACTTTTGCCGACAAAACAAATGATTCCCGTTACGATGGCACTTTTGTTACTTCTTACCGTGCCAACTGGAATTTAGCCGGCGATGCCACACCTGTTTATTATAATGCCAATAATCTTCCTGTTTCACCTGGTGATGCCATCATCACCTTCCTGGATGGTGAACCATCCACACCAATTAATTATGACGACTGGGCCACTAAAAACAATGTGGGTGCGGGTGCATTGCCTGGCAGGGCAGATTTTGTTATTTCTCCTGAAGGGATAAGCAGGTTAAGATATCCGGGCCTCTGGAAATTAGGTACATATCGTACGGATAATAACGGCGGCGTTGGCCAGCCTAATGCCGGCACTACCCGTCCTTTCAATATTGCCAAATTCTCTGAATTATATTTTATAGCTGCTGAAGCTGCTGTAAAAGGCGCAGCAACAACAGCCGGTAAAAGTGCAAGGGATTTGATAAATGTTATTCGTGCCCGTGCCGGCAAATGGAAATTTGACAATGGAGAAAATGAAGCAAAAGTGGAAGATCACAGCGCTGAAATGGTAGCCGCTACACCCGCCACAATAGATATAAACTATATTCTTGCAGAACGTTCCCGTGAATATTATGGTGAAGGGTATCGCTGGTACGACCTGGTACGCACTCAAAAATGGGCGGAACTTTCTTCTGCTTACCGGATAGGCGGGGTTAATATCAGCGATCATACACCACAAACTGTAACACGCACTATTGAACCATATCATTACCTGCGCCCGATTCCGCAGGGGCAGCTTGATGCCATGGAAATGACGGATGCAGAAAAAGATGCTTACCAAAATCCAGGGTATGAATAAGGCTTTTTTAGCAATCGAGATACAGAAAAAGGAGGGGTGTTTTTACACTCTTCCCCTTTTTTAAAACGCCTGCAGATGGCAAAACCCGGCACAGGCTGTTTATTTTTTGACGCACCACAAAAGCTTCTATATGAAAAAGAACATCTTTATTTTACTGCTTGCTTTGTCGCTTGGCTCAACCGCTTTTGCGCAGAACGCTGTAATTAAAATTGATATTGACAGAACTATTGGAGAAATTGATCCCAATATTTACGGCGTATTTATGGAGCCCATTCATTTTAATGGCGCAAGAATGGGTTTGCCCGATTCTGTCGATTTCAACACGCTTTACGGTACGCTGTATGACCCCGCATCACCGCAGGCGAATGAGGATGGTTTTCGAAAAGATTATATCAATGCCATGAAAGAATTAAAAATTACCAATATGCGCTGGCCGGGTGGTAATTTTTTAATGGGTTATGACTGGAAGGATGGCATCGGCCCCAAGGATCAGCGTCCAACCCGCATTAATCTGGCCTGGGGAGGAAAAGATAATAATCACGTGGGTACCGATGAATGGATGAAGCTTAATAAATCCATAGGCAGTGAAAATGTTGTAGCGGTTAACCTTGGCCTCGCTTCTATTCTTGATGCGGCTTACTGGGTTGAATACTGCAACTACAAAGGCGGCACTTACTACTCAGACCTGCGGGCGAAAAATGGCCATGCTACACCTTACAATGTAAAGATTTGGGATTTAGGTAATGAAGTTGACGGCCTGCCATGGGAGCTGGGCCATAAGAATGTAGAAGATTATGTTGAAACAGCAAGAGAAGCTGCCAAAGCTATGAAGGCAGTGGATGCTTCTATAAAACTCGTAGGTTCAGGATCATCTTATTATGAACCAACCGGAAAGTGGGTTGACTGGAACCGCAAAGTGCTGAATGGCATTGGCGATAAAATAGATTATTTGTCCATTCACCGTTATTGGGAAGGCGGCTCTCCGGATAATTATTATGCTTACATGGGCGATGGAGCGATGGATTTTGATGAAAAGATAAAAATAGTGGCCGGTCAAATTGCAACTGCCAGCGTACAAAACGGGTTTAAACATCCTATCCATCTTTCCGTGGATGAGTGGGGCGCCTTTGCCAGGAACTTTATGGCAGTGTTGCCTATTGCACAATGCCTGAATTCTTTTATCCGTCACGCAGATGTGGTAAAAATGGCCAACTTTACCATGCTTACTTCTCTCTTGTCAAACGATACTAAAAACGGAACCTTTAAATCGCCGGTATTTTATACTTTCAAGGCGTTTTCAAATAACTGTACCGGCACCTCTGTAGATACCTATGTGTCCTGTGATACTTTTAGCACCGCACAATATAAAAAC
>JAEWJV010000539.1 GCA_023386395.1 Bacteroidota bacterium | reverse complement strand
TAAGATAATTCTCGCCAACCTGGTGCGGTATCATAGAAGCCGTAGTAATAACTTCTATCCGCTTTTCAATACCACCGGCTTCCTCAACAATCCGGCGCAAAATGCCTAGTTCAAAAAAATTAAGATTATTCTTTTGCAATTCGCCTATTTCCGTTTCCACGCCTTTATCCTCTGCCCCGCCAATTGCAATCAGCTTTCCTTTTGGTATTTGCATACTCATAATAGTGATTGCGCAAAAATAAGATAATCATTTTTTCAGGCACTGCGTAAAAACGTTAACGATTATTATGTGCATAGTATGAGGATAAAACAATATCATGCAAATACTTGCTTGCGGCATAATTGTTGGTTAAAGCTGCAACATTATTTTTTGCATTATACTATACCGCATTACTTTGTAAACAGAGCATTTTTCAATCATAAATACAATCAATGCAAACGGGAGAAGATATAAAAATTTTAAATGAAAAAATTCAGCAGGCTTCCATATTTACTGAAACATTACGCAACACTTTAAGCAAAGTGATAATAGGCCAGTATGAAATGGTGGACCGTCTTATGATTGCTTTGTTGAGCAATGGACATATTTTGCTGGAAGGCGTGCCGGGCCTTGCAAAAACATTAACCATAAAATCGCTGGCGCAGGCCATACATGCCAAGTTCAGCCGCATACAGTTTACGCCGGATTTGTTGCCGGCCGATGTTACCGGCACTATGATTTATAATCAGCAACGCAACGAATTTGTTGTGCGCAAAGGGCCCATTTTCGCCAATTTTATTTTAGCGGATGAAATAAACCGCGCCCCTGCAAAAGTGCAAAGTGCTTTACTGGAAGCTATGCAGGAAAAACAGGTTACGATCGGAGAGCAGACATATCATTTGCAGGAGCCTTTTCTTGTGCTGGCAACGCAAAACCCACTGGAGCAGGAAGGCACTTATCCCTTGCCCGAAGCGCAGGTTGATCGTTTTATGATGAAGGTGATTGTGAAATATCCTGATAAACAGGAAGAGCAAATGATTATCCGCAACCAGGTGCAGGGTATGCAATTACCAGTTATAGAACCGGTGGTTAGCCTGGAAGAAGTGAATGCCGGCAAAGTATTGACAAGGCAGGTTTATATTGATGAGAAAATTGAAAAATATATTGTTGACATCGTTTTTGCCACCAGGTTTCCGGATCAGTATAATTTGTCAAAATTACGTGACATCATTAGCTATGGCGCTTCGCCAAGGGCAAGCATTAACCTCGCACTGGCTGCAAAAGCGCATGCCTTTATGCATAAACGCGGTTTTGTAATTCCTGATGATATAAAAACGATCTGCAAAGATGTATTGCGTCACCGCATTGGTTTAACCTACGAAGCAGAAGCAGAAAACATAACGGGCGAAACAATTATCTCAGAGATTTTGAGAACGGTGAATGTGCCGTAAGGCAAAAAGATGACAGCAGATTGTTGACAGGTGACAGATTATCTTACCCTAAAATACTATTTATGACACACTACAAAAATCTTGAAGCATGGAAAAGATCAATGAGGCTGGTGAAAGAAGTTTACCTGCTTGTAAAAACTTTTCCGAAAGAAGAATTGTTTGCTTTAACATCTCAAACCAAACGTGCTGTCGTTTCTATTCCCGCAAACATTGCTGAAGGCATTGGCCGGAATTACAAAAAAGATACAATTCAATTTTTACATATTGCAAGAGGTTCTTTATATGAACTGGAAACATTGCTGAATATTGCAGTAATGGTAGAAATAATGCCGGAAAATAAATTTGAACCTTTTACAATCCTTATTGACGAAACCTTAAGGATTTTAAATGGGCTTATTAAATCGTATGAAACAAATATGGCTTTGAAGTAGCTATCAACTATCATCTGTCAACCGTCAACTATAAATGGAAGTAAGCGAGTTATTAAAAAAAGTAAGGGCGCTCGAAATAAAAAGCCGGCGTTTAACCAATCACCTTTTTACGGGTGAATATCATACTGCTTTTCGCGGGCAGGGCATGGCGTTTAAAGAAGTACGTGAATACCAGCCGGGCGATGATGTACGGTTTATTGACTGGAATGTTTCTGCAAGAATGGATCACACATACAGCAAAATCTTTGAAGAAGAAAGAGAGCTGAGTGTTTTTTTATTGATTGATGTAAGCGCCAGCAGTTTGTTTGGCACATTTAAACAAAGTAAAAAGGACCTGATAACAGAGATGGCAGCCTTGCTTGCTTTTTCAGCCGTTAGTAATAATGATAAAGCGGGGCTTATTTTTTTTAGCAATAAAGTTGAAAAATATATTCCTGCAAAAAAAGGCAAAGAACATGTTTTATATATGCTGCGTGAAATGATAACCTTTCAGCCACGGTCATCTCAAACGGATATTACGAAAGCCATTGCATACTTGAACCGTGTTACAAGACATAAAAGCATTGTTTTTATATTAAGCGATTTTGCCGATGCCGGTTATGAGCAAACGCTTAAAGTTGCCGCAAAACGCCATGATATAATTGGCATACAGGTGCATGATAAAAGAGATATTGATTTGCCTAAAATGGGTTTATTACAATTGGAAGATGCAGAAACCGGCCGCAATATTTTATTAAATACCAGCGATGTGGTAATGCGTGCAGAATATAAC
>JAEWJV010000535.1 GCA_023386395.1 Bacteroidota bacterium | reverse complement strand
CACTCACATAAAAATTTTGGACAGGCCGCTACTGCGGCCTGTCCAAAATTTAATAAATGTATATTCAAACCATCCCATCCGCCGGTTTCTACGTCCGAAGGCAATAAATCAAATCTTTATAAAAAGCAGCAGTTGCCTGCAAGACAAGTTCCGCATTCATTAACAGATAACTTCCTTCTTTTTCTTCAAATATCAATAAGTAATTAAGCACTGTTATGTATTTTCATTGTGTTTAAACTTATTTGGCATGAGAAGTTATAACCCGAAAGAATGGTGGAAAATCGTGTTGGATTTTCATAAGTCCGATACATTGCGCAAGCTTATGCCTGTTTTAGTTGCAGTAGGCGCTTATACTTTCTGCATAGCTTTTATTGAAAAGCATTATGTGGATAGTGAATATAAAACATTGATAAAAGGCTTGTCGCTTATACATACCCTGCTGGGCTTTGTAATTTCTCTTTTATTGGTATTTAGAACCAATACGGCTTACGACCGCTGGTGGGAAGGGCGTAAGCTTTGGGGAAACCTTGTAAACAGCAGTCGTAACCTTGCTATTAAATTAAGCAGTCTTATAGCAGCCGATGATAAAAATACAAAGGCTTTTTTTGCAGAGCTTATTCCAAGGTTCTCACTTGAATTAAAAAAGCACCTGCAAAGTGCGGGCGCCCGTTATGCATTAGACCAGTTCGAGCATCCCGAGATTCCGGATTTTGACCGCTTCAGGCATGTTCCTGAACAGGTTGCCGGCAGTATCATACAAAAGCTTATGCAAATGCAGCGGAATGGGCAAATTACTGCAGAGCAAATGTTGTTCATTAATCCTGAGCTTACATCGCTCATGGATATTTGCGGCGGCTGTGAACGCATCAGGAACACACCTATCCTTTTCTCTTACAGCAGCTTCATAAAAAAATTTATTTTGTTTTATACCCTTGCTTTACCTGTTGGTTATTCATTATCGCTTGGCTATTTAATTATACCGGTTGTAGTTTTTGTGTTTTATGCGCTTGCCAGCCTGGAATTGATTGCTGAGGAAGTTGAAGAGCCTTTTGGCAATGATGAGAATGATCTTCCAATGGATAAGATTGTTGAAACCATAAATAAAAATGTAACCGCTATCCTGTCTTAATGAAAAGTTAGCGCATTATTATTTTTTAAAAGAAAACTGCAGGCATTGCATTGCGCAATAGCGGTGTTTCAGCATAACTTTATTCATGCGTTGTTTATCATATTAATGAACGCTTGGAAAATGTTTACTATTTTTATTGCAACCAAAACAATTTCCTGCCATGTATTGCAGAATACTGCTTTCTGTTTTATTAATATGCTTACATTTTAATGGCATTGCGCAAACAAAAAAAATAAATGAACTCAAACAAAAGGTTGACGTTGCAGCTTTAAATGATGAAAAGCTTGCAGCTATTATTGCTTATTGCGAAGATTATGGAAACATTGCACGGGACAGTCTTGAAAAGTATGCTTACATAGCGCTTGACCTTGCTGCTGTTTCTAAAAGCGAAAAACTGAAAACGCTTGCAAAGCTTACGATGGCGCAGGATTATATGCAATGGGGATGGACAGATAGTGTGCACGCCCTTGTAGCGCAGGAATTGCCAAAAAATAAAATAACTGATGATGACCGGCGCAACATTTATTTCAAATTAAAAAGATTAGACGCAACTGCTTATGGGGCTGATGGTAAAATACAGGAATCCATTGCCATTCTATACCCACTTTCGGCTGAAGCAGAAAAATATAATGACAGTGCGCAGTTATCTGCCATTGCGAATATTATTGGTTTTGCGGCAGCATACCGCAATGAAATGAAAGAAGCGATTAAATGGAACAATAAGGCATTGTTGTATGCGTCGGGAACAAAGCATAGCAACCTTGGTTCAATATATATAAGCAGGGCGCAGATAATGTATAGAGAAGATAAAATTGATTCCGCCTTATATTATTTACAAAAAGGGATTGACTTGTGCAGGCAGGTGGAAATGTATGACAGGCTGGCCAGCGCTTACCGTTTTCAGTCTGCAGTATATGTAGACATGAAGAGATTAAATGATGCCGAAATAGCATTGCGCAATATGCAGGAAATGCGTAATAAAATTGAAGCGAATCCTGATGCTATTATAGAAGATAATTTGCAGATAGCAGACTTTTATGCCAGTACAGGCCGTTTAAAAAAGGCCATTGCCTTTTGCTGGAGCAAACTTGAAACGGGCGACCTGCAAAGAAAGCCGGGTGATTCATCCAAAACCTTCAATAACGATCCTTCTGTACGCCTGCCTTTTTACCTGGCACTTGCCCGCTATTTAAAAGAAGATAAAGATTATGGTGAATATCAACAAGTGCTTGAAGAAATTATTGTATTAAAAGATACGGTGTATGAAAGAAACAAAGCTGAAGCTATTGCTGAAATACGCACTAAGTATGATGTTACCCAAAAAGAAAACACGATTGTGGTGCAGCAGTTAAAACTGGCAAGAAGAAATTATTTATTGTTTGGTTCAATTGCTTTTATTGTTTTAGCAGGCATAATAGCATGGCTTTGGTATCGCAATCAAAACATAAAACAAAAAGTGCGGATGCACCAGGCCATTGAAGGAGAGAAAAGAAAGGCGGCGCAATCTATTCTTAATGCGGAAGAAAAAGAGCGCAAACGCATTGCTGCTGATCTTCACGATAATATTGGCGCTTATGCCACAGCCATCTCCGCCGATGTTGAAACCATTTCAGCAAAAGGCATTGAGGCCGGAAGTCACCAGTTGGCAAACCTGCAATTACATTCAAAAGAAATCATTCATTCCCTGCGCGATACTATATGGGTATTGAATAAAGAAAATATAACCATTACAGGCATAAGCGACCGCGTAAAAAATTATGTGAACAAATTAACGCCAAGCTATGGCCATATAAACATTGCTGTTGAAGAAAACATAGCAAACGATATTCGCGTTGGTTCACAAAAAGCGCTGAATATTTTTCGCATTGTGCAGGAAGCCATACACAATGCTTTAAAGCACAGCCATGCAAAAAATATTATTGTTGATATAACTGCCGCGGACAACATTTTCATCAAAATTAAAGACGATGGAACGGGCATTACTAACCCTGCCAATGGTGCTGGACATGGTTTGAGAAACATGAAAGTAAGGGCTGAAGATGCCGGTATTCATTTCAATATAGAATCAGCAGAAGGCAGCGGCACCAATGTTTTTTTGGAAACTACCTGAATTACAGAACTCAATACTACTATAAATTAAGTATTGTATTTTTTTATCGTATAAAGAATTTTGCATAGAATTATATTCCTCTTTAAAAGCCTTGTATGAATCCGTTAAGAATTGGAATAACAGACGATAAAGCCATTAACCGCAGCAATATAACCGATAAGCTGAAACAATTTAATGATCTTAAAGTTTGCTTTACTGCAGTTAACGGTAATGATTGTCTTGAGCAGTTGAAAGGCCTTCCCGTTGAAAAGATGCCACATTTGATATTTATGGATATTGAAATGCCCGAAATGGATGGCATACAAACCATAAGCATTGCACGCTCTCTTTACCCGGATATATTTTTTATTGTGCTTACTATTTTTGATGACGACGATAAAATTTTTGAAGCCATAAAAGCCGGCGCACACGGTTATTTATTGAAAGATGAAGATGCAAAAGGATTGCATAATGCTGTTATAACGGTAACACAAAATGGAGGTGCGGCCATAAACCCGGCCATTGCACGAAAAACGCTGCAAATGCTCAGCCAGGCATCCGTAACCCTGCGGGAACAGAAGCCGGCTGGCAGCGATCTATCATCTTTATTATCTGAAAGAGAGAAAGAAATTCTGCAGCATACTGTGAGAGGTTATGATGCAAAACGCATAGCAGAAATAACGGGTATAAGCGTGCTTACGGTAAGAAAACATGTGGGTAATATTTATCAAAAGCTGCATATAAACAGTAAAGCGCAGGCTATGCGCATTGCTTATGATAAAGGGTTGATATGATTACTTTCCATTTAAAAATTATTGCAGGTTGCTTTCAGTTGCCAGGTTTAATGCTTAAAGTCGAGGATATTCAGTTGCCGGTTACAAAAACTGAATTCATTTTTATCATTGCTTGAAATAATAACCAGCCTTCCATTGCTATAATTCTCAATCCATCTGTAATACAAGGCGAAGCCTGCTGCATCAAGATTGGTGCATGGCTCATCCAGCAATACAACCGGCACATCAGAAAAAAATGCCTGCGCCAGTTTTAGCCTTTGTTTCATACCGCTGCTGAAAAAGCGGACCTGTTTATTAGCTGCCTGTGCTAAATCGGCTTGTTCTAAAATAGTTTCAACAGGAAAGTTTTGTATAAATTTTCTGAAGTTGCTGTGAAAAAGCAGGAATTCTTTTGCCGTCATTTCCTCGATCAATTCAAGATAAGGTGCAGCAATGGAAATGTAGGAATTTGCTTCTTCAGGTTGAATATTCTTATTGCCCGGGTGCCATTCTATTCCGCCTTCATTTAAGGTAGAAGCGCCGGCAATGGCCTGTAGAAGCGTGCTTTTACCACTGCCGTTAGGACCAGTTATTGCGTATTGCACACCGGGCAAAAATTCATAACTAAGATTGCGAAAAATCCACTCACGGCTAAAGCGTTTGCCGGCATTTGTAAGCTTTATTTTCATTTGATTGCTAACAAAGATAAGAGAGTGGCTGTTGCCTACTGCTCGTCGTCCATATCGGGCTTGGAAAATCTTTTTATAATGCCTCTTTCGCTTTCGCGGATGAAGCCAACAATCTCGTCGCGTTCATCGCTTGCCGGCATTTCTTCTTCAATATACTCCAATGCTTTGGTTGTATTAAGGCCTTTATTATAAATAATGCGGTAGATATCAAGGATGGCATTTATTTTATCTAATGAAAAACCTCTTCTTTTTAAACCTACGCTGTTAACGCCGCCATAGCTCAAAGGATTTCTTATGGCTTTGATATAAGGCGGAACATCTTTTCTTACGAGGCTGCCGCCTGCAATAAATGCATGCTGGCCAATTTTTACAAACTGATGAATGGCCGTAAAACCAGCCACCCACGCATAATCACCCATAACCACGTGGCCCGCCATCTGGCTGTTATTGCTCATAATGCAGTTATCACCAACTATACAGTCATGTGCAATATGGCTGTACGCCATAATGAGACAGCTTTTTCCCACTGATGTTTTCCAGCGATAGCTGGTGCCGCGATGTATGGTTACAAATTCCCTTATAGTAGTATTATCACCAATTTCAACGTATGTTTCTTCATCTTTATATTTTAAATCCTGCGGAACAGCGCCAAGCACAGCACCCGGAAAAATGCGGCAGTTCTTGCCGATTTTAACGCCTTCCATAATGGTAACGTTGCTGCCTATCCAGGTACCCGCACCAATTTCCACATTTTGGTGAATGACGGTGAAGGGGTCAACTTTTGCATTTTCAGCAAGCCTGGCGTTTGGATGAATGTACGTGTGCGGATGAATCATTTAATATTGCATTAATGAATGCAGGATTTGTTTAAAAGTAAAACGCGGCAAAGTTAGCCGTTCATATTTAATATAATGCTAAATTGGTTAATCGACTTTTACCAGTTGTGCCACAAGATTAGCTTCTGTTGCCACCTTTCCTGCAACATATACGGTGCCTTTCATGTCGCAAATACCCCGCCTGATAGGCCCGTTTAATTCCATTTTGAGCACCATCGTATCACCAGGCACTACTTTTTGTTTGAATTTGCAATTATCGATCTTTAAAAAATAAGTATCATATTTTCCTGCAGGCATGGAATTAATACAAAGAATGCCACCGGTTTGAGCCAGCGCTTCTATTTGCAAAACGCCGGGCATGACAGGATTATTCGGAAAATGCCCCTGGAAAAACCACTCATTGAAAGTAACATTTTTAATACCGATGATACGTGTATCTGTCAACTCAATTATCTTATCAACCAATAAAAACGGGAACCGGTGCGGCAGCGTTTTTTCTATATAGTCAAGGCCCAACACAGCAGGCT
>JAEWJV010000527.1 GCA_023386395.1 Bacteroidota bacterium | reverse complement strand
TAATAGGGCATAGTGGATTTTGCAACTTCAGCAATTAAAAAGCTATGGCGGTTCAGTTTTATTTTTTTCTCGAGTGTAAAGCCCATAAGGTTGAAGTTGGGTGCAGGTGCTGATTGCTGATAATTACTGTCTGTAGTATAGTAGTTATACAGCATTTTGCGGCCGAAATAATAGGTGAATATGAGGCTGCTGCTGTCTTTTGATTGCTGTCCAAACCTTACTACACCTAAATATTGTTTAGGGCCGGGTCTTTCAGGTAAAATATAATCCCTGAAGCGATAGTTAATAAATCCCGCGGCTACCGCATAGTAAAGCTTAGGGTTGTATTCAATTTGTAGCCCGGAAATAGTTACATCTTTTACCGAAAGCTCTGAATAACTTGCCACCGAAGTTCCGACATTCAATTTTTGAATCGCCAACAAGGTCTTATATCCTTTCGGCAATACGGAGTCGGGTATATTATTTTTTTGAATTGCAGCTTTGATATCCTGCTGGTTTCTTAAGTTATTAATAGCATAATTCAGCTTTGCTTTCTGTTTGTTTATGCTGTCTTGCATAAGCATGACTTTCGATTTAAGCGTTGTTATTTCCTTTTCAAGGCTATCGATCTTTTGGATCCGCTTTGCATACTCTTCATGAATGTTTACCCGGCTGCTGTCCTTCAGTTTCGTGCTGTCAGCATTTTTACTCCCTAGCAGTTTTTGTGTAAGCCAGGCTATTATACCATCAGAAACAGCAGACTCGCCTCCTCTATGAATTTGTAATGAGTCTGCCTTTTCTATTTTAGAGACGTCTTTTTGATGATATTTTTGCATATATGCCGCTTCTCTTTCTTCAACAAGCTTTTGCAGTACGGATGGATCATTTATCCATTTTTTAAACGTTTGGAGAGCTTGCATTTTTGCCTTAAGCAAATCATCATAATCATTCAAATCAACTGAGTCCATTTGTTGACGGGCGTACGACCTTATGCGTTCTTTAGCGGTATTGATAAATGTTTGTGGCGAATATTGGAAGTTCAGGTTTGTAATATTGCGTAAATAATTATTATTGCCCAGGCGGGTAGTAAAATATACACGAAGCGGATATTGATCTTTTATCGTTACATCTAAAAAAGTAGTAATCGTATGCTGCTGCAGATCCTCGCCAATAAAAGGTGTGTCCAGATGCGATTGATAAAAATAATCATAGGCTATATTGCCATGAATTACCACCCAAGGCATTCTTGCCGGCATGGATACATGGCTATTGTCAGCAACAAGTTCCGGCTTAACCATTATTGCTGTGTCAACAAAGACAAATTCAACCAACTTGCATTTAGCAGGTCGTATTTCGCGTAATATACAAGTAGGTGGTAATCTTTTAGCATCTCTGGTATTTGAAACTATATATATCCTGCCTGCTCTTACGGGTACAGAATCTGCCTGCTGAAGTACTACAGCATTAGATTTAGTACGGGTCTTTTTATAGTTTCCCTTAGATAAAGAGGTGGCGGATGTTGATTGCGCTATAAGATGATTTTCCTGTATTATTGAATTCGCTTTTGCAGCCATACTTTTTACAGGCACTTCAATACTATTATTGCTAAGTGTCTGTGCATGTATTTTGCCCACGCAAAACAGCAAGCTTATACAAGTTATGGCATACAGGGATAACCTCATAATTACAGCTATAGCAGTTACATGACTGTATTTACCAGTTTAGACTTTAATTTTAAGAAACTTAGTTTCGGTTATTTCGACTTTTTACAACGAAGGCTTAAGCAGTGTTAGGGTTCTGTTTAGGCTTTTCTCTATGGCTTCTTCAAAATAAACCGATTATATTTAACGAAAAAAATTTCAAACATTACTATTTTAAATTGCAATAATCATCCGTCGGGTTTCAATAGATACAAGATTGAGGAGGCAAATTAGAACGCTCTATCATTTAAAACAAATTTTCAGAGCTTCAACATTTCAAGTCGTACTTGAAATATTCGAATATTTTTTCATTGTGATAGCCATTACCAAATGGATGCATCTATACAATTGGACACAAACATCAGCTTAATTTACAGTTTACATTATTGATGTTCTGCTGCTGATAGAAGATATAATCTCAACAACCTGAACGTCCAAAACATTTGCTATTTGCTCAAGCCGTTTTAAAGTTATATTGTTCGTCTTGCCTCGTTCAATATCACTATAGGCAGTGACCGACATGCCTACCGCTGCGGCCACTGCGCTTTGTTTAAGTTGCTTTGAAATACGTATCTGCTTAATGGTTCTTCCGATTTGTGTTGATAACATTTTAAAGGTTTGTTGGTTTTAGCTTTGGCTTTAAAAATATATAATATATGTGTGCTTTGGCATATAATTCAAGTGGCACTTGAATTATATAAAGCAATTTTATCAAAAAAACTGCTCTGTCATGTTATAATTGAATATTCATTCAATTATATAGATGCCGTTTTGAATGGCAAAAATGGCAATACCTGTATCGGATTTTGCTCCAATTTTCTTTTTAATCTTCTCTTTAATTCCTTCCACAGTCCTTTTGCTGAGGAATAATATTTTTGCCATTTCTTCGGCAGTCTTTTGCTGGCAAAACAATACAGCCACCATTTTTTCCCTATCATTTAATAAATCTATTGACAGGCGTTTATAAGGGTTGAACTCGCTTTTTGCAATTCTTTTTATCAAGTTCAGGTTCGTTGTTTTGCAGTAATAATGCTGATATTCATGTACGCATCTCACAGCATCAATTATTTCCTCATCATCAGCGTTCTTTGTGACATAACCAAGAGCGCCAGCTTCCATCGCATCTACAATTAACTGGTTTGAATTATAAGTTGAAAGGATCAGGGATCGAGTTGTTAATCCGGCTGCCTTCATCTCCTGTATAGCAGTTATGCCATCTATTACAGGCATCTCAATATCCGTTATCACTACATCAGGTTTTAATTCTTTTGCGGCCTGAACCAGAGCTTTCCCGTTTGCAACGCTGGCCAATAATAAAATATCTTTAGTTTGTTCCAGCACCGAACTTAAACCACGACGAAACATATTGTGGTCGTCAGCAATTATGAGTTTGATTTTACTATCCATTATGTTCTGTATCAGGAATCTCGAATGAATAATGCACGCCTTTATTTATTCCGGTTGACAAATAAGATTTTCCTCTTAGTATCTCCACCCGGGACTTTATATTTTTTAATCCTCTTCCCGTACTACTTTTTAATGCCCTGTCCTTATCGAAACCAATGCCATTATCAATTATGTCAACCAATATATATTTTTCATTCTTCCTGACTGAGATATTTACAGCTGTAGCTTTAGAATGTTTAACGATATTATTTAAAACTTCCTGGATAATACGGTAGAGGTGTATTCTCCTGTCATTATCTTTTATATCAACCGTGCAATCACACTTTATTTTTATAGCAGTTGTAATCTCAATCATTTCTGATAGTTCCTTAATGGCATCCAAAAGCCCATTTCGCTGTAATATCTGGGGCATCATATTAAATGATACATAACTTAATTTCTGTATTGCTTCATCAATATATGATTTTGTTTCTTCAATAATAGCCACCTCATTCGAATTGCTGGTTTTCAAATGTTTAATCTGAAGCCTGATGGCAGCAAGTGATGATCCAAGATCGTCATGTAGATCTGCGGCAATCCTGGCCCTTTCCTTTTCAAGTGCCTTCAGTTGCATGCTTAATTGAGCCAGTTTGAGCTGTGCGTTCTGCTTTTGATGATAAATGGCAGAAATAATGAAAACCGCTATCAAAGAAATAATAACTAAAACACCGGTTAATATAGCAAAGAAAATTCTTGTTTCGTTGGGATGCATAATATCGCATAAGCATAAATCACATTAGAAAATAAATTTGCAAAGTACAAAATCATAAAAATATTACGATTAAACGCATTGCTGAAACCCAGATGAAAAGCGTTAAAAATTTCTATAAAGGCCTTACAACCGTAATAGGTCAAAAATGCTATGCAAATTAAAAATATGGCGTTCTTCAATAGGCTCATGCGTTCATTAATAATAACCTTACTGATCTGATTAATACTTAGAAGGATAACTGCGAACGAATAAAAAATCCTGAAAATTGAATTATTGGTCCAGACACTGTTTAGTATAACGTTGTCAATAAGCCAAACAACTATTCCCAACAATATCAAATAGCAGCATTTTTTTAGTTCTATACCGTTCCATTTATAAAATTGAAAAAGAAGCAAAGCATACTCTATCAATACATAAATGTTAGAATTAATGGTATTACTGTGTGTTGAAAAAATAAATATTGTACTGATGATCTCGTTAAATAGCCCTATCCATATAAGAAGGATAAATGGAAAGTAATTCCAGCGAACCTGATTTAATTTTATTAGCCCTGCAATTGCAGGTAATATTATGGAAAAGCTAACGACAAGATCAAAAGCAAAACTATTCAACATTATTCTCCATTTAACTCGGATGGTGGTGGGCATACCGGAGGACATCGTAATGAATCTTCAATTATGACATTATCAGTTTCATCAGACGGTAACAGATCTTCATCATCAGCATTTGCCGCTACTAATATTGCATGAACTTCCATGTCGTCTTTCATCCCGTAATAAATTCTAAGGTATTTGCAATCCTCAGGAGAAATCAATTTATTGATCGCCTCTACATCAAACTTCTCACTTAAAGGAAAATTTACGGGCCTATTAGCTTTATACCTTGTTATCATGTCAATGGCCTGCTGTAAAGAAATTTCATAATTGCTCATAAGATATTCATTTTTATGCGTGCAATGTAAAAAGTGTTTCTTTTTTTAGCCTGCGTATAAATACGCAAAAACAACGTATTTATACGCAATCTTTTGCATTTAAATACAACCATATCATTGAAACATTTACTATTGCATTGTTTCAGCTATTAGGACGTATAAAACGAGCCGACATAGAAAATGAAATTAGAAATTACTGTAGGAGATTTTAAAAATCTCTATATATCCAATGAAATTCCAAAACATTTTGAGGAATACTATATTCCCGGAAGTTATATAGAAAACTACATAGCAGCTTTCGGCAGTTTTATAATGCAATATATTAAAGCCGGCGATTTTGATTTCACTTACTGTATATCAGATGTAGAAAGTGAGGATATCCCCCTCTACATTTCAACCCTTAACCCTTCTTTGCTGTGTTTTATTTCTTTAAAGGGCGCCCATCAAGCTTATATAAACCCATTTGGTGATCTTGTATTTGAAAAAAGTCAGTTTAATATTTTTTACACAACTGCATTCCAAGCAGAAATTCTTTTGAAAAAAGATTACAGGCAGATTTTTATCATTATTGACTATCCGGTTAACTTCCTTGTGTATTCACTAAAATTCTTTCCAGCGCTTGAACCGCTTAAGGACAAAATCGAATCTTTACAACCGGCTTTAGCAGCCAGCAAAAACCTAAAACTAAACACTCAGTGCCTCGATCTGATAAGAAAACTGATTCATTCGCCATTTTCTGAAAGTACCAAAGACTTCCATATTGAAGTCATTAAAAAGCTCATGACCCAATTGCTTAATCTTGTTGTTGAAAACGGTAAATGGATAAATCCCCTTCAAATAAATGAGCTTGAAAGTATTTACACGGCGAAAGAGTTTATTGACAATAACCTCCCCTATCATCATTCCATTTCGTTCATAGCGCGAAAAGCAGGCATTAATGAACAAAAGCTTAAACAAGGCTTCAAGGCAATCTTTGGAATGGGGTTATATGCATATTACCGCAACGAGATATTAAAGATTGCCAGCATGGAACTGGAACAAACCAATAAGTCGATAAAACAAATAGCGTTACATAACGGATATAATGATGCCAATAATTTTTCTGCAGCTTTTAAAAACAAATTTGGAATGACACCAAAGGAGTGGCGAAAAAACAAAAGAGGATATTAATTTTGATAAACTCTTTAATCCCGTGCTCATACCTTTTTCTCCCATTAGCATATTTTTTAAAAGGTAGCTTGCAGATAGAAATGAAAGCGGTTTATAGTTAATGTATATGTTCAATGACCTTCAATAGTCTTTCATGAAAAAGCCAGTTGCCTTAAAAGTTATTCAAAGTCTGCTTATCTTATTATTCACTTATGCTGCGATAAGCAAGCTTTTTGATTTTAATACTTTTCGTGGGCAGTTAAGTGCAATTCCATGGCTTTCAAAAATCAGCAACTTTTTATCATTGACAATACCGCTTACAGAATTAATAATTGTAATGCTCCTGGCAGTTCCTAAAACCATGAACTACGGATTGTACGGTGCAGCAATAACGTTAGCGGCATTTACACTATTCCTAATAATAATGACAAGCTTTAATACCGTACTTCCATGTTCATGCGGAGGCGTTATATCATCTCTTTCCTGGAAACAACATATCGTGTTCAATCTTTTCTTTTTAGCGTTGGCGATTGCCGGCATCTTC
Organism: Bacteroidota bacterium; assembly: GCA_023386395.1. Taxonomy (GTDB): domain Bacteria; phylum Bacteroidota; class Bacteroidia; order Chitinophagales; family Chitinophagaceae; genus Parafilimonas. The sequence continues at coordinate 748 of JAEWJV010000527.1, read as the reverse complement.
CTTGAAAAGAAGAATGAGGTGCGGCAGTTTTTTAAGTTCAATTGACAGGCAGATCATTGGTAAGGATGAATTCAAACTTGTATCCCATAATTCAAGGATAACTTATCCGGATACTTGTTGCGAGGTTAAACCTGCGACCCCAACAAGTTAATTAAACGCGCAGGCAATTTTCATCAACTCAAGTTTAGCTTTTTAAGATTATAAAAGCAACCAATTTTATGAAAAAGATAAAAGAACTAGCCATGCCTTCCATGGCGATTATTATGGCCATTGTTCTGGCGTTTGGAACAACAGCATTTAAAGAAAAAAGCGCCTTTGATACTACAACCATGTATTATCAGGGCACCTCATTTTCACAGACGGATGTCCAAACCAAGTCAAACTGGAGTACTGCAGCGCAAGACTGTCCTAATGGAACTACAAAAGCCTGTGGCGTTGATGTACCGAATGAAATATTATCAGGCGGGTCTTTCATTTCTACAGTTACCTTACAAGCCACATCCGGTAATCCTTCAGCCTTAAATGCAGTGAAAAATTCCGGTAATCCAGTTACTGTAAGTATTCATAACAGACCAAACTAAAACGACTATTCATACAGGAGGTGGCTCAAATACCTCCACCTCCTGTAACATGAACTATGCTTAATTATTTATTGTTGCTCCAATTTATACTTTACGGCCAATCTTATTAATATGGATTTTGTTGCATTCCGGATTCATCAATTACAACTCTGGGTAATGGCAAGGCA
>JAEWJV010000518.1 GCA_023386395.1 Bacteroidota bacterium | reverse complement strand
CCTTAGCGCTGTTTGATAACCTGCCGATGTTACGCTATGGCCGGTATCTGCTACCAGCCTTGCCAACACCACCCAACTGCATGAAGCAATGATAAACTGGAACACTGCAGGTGCTGCAATATTGATAAGTGATTTAAGAATTGACCAGTCGATATTAAAATGTTTGCGCTGAAATTTAATAACGCCATCGCCTTTAAATAAATGATACAACTGGTAACACACGCCAATACTTCTTCCCGTGGCAGTTGCTATAGCTGCACCTGTTAAACCGAGCGCCGGAACCGGCCCAAGGCCGCGGATAAGCACCGGGCAGAGAATGATATTGCAAATATTGGCAAGCCACAAACTCTTCATCGCCATTGATGCATCGCCTGCACCGCGAAATATGCCATTGATAAGAAAAAGCAGCATGATAATTACAGCGCTTCCCATATCAATGCGGGCAAAGGTGGTGCCTATGGCTACCGTTTTTTCATCAGCGCCCATAGCCCGTAAAATATCGTCAGCAAATACAACACCCAGTATACTTAGTATGATGGCTATTGAACAGGCAAGCCATAATGACTGAACGGCTGAATGCGCCGCTTCACCGGCATTCTTCTCTCCTATCCGCCTTGATACTACCGCCGTTGCGGCCATGCTTAAACCAAAAGCGGCAGAATATATAATTGAAAGAACCGATTCGGTTAAACTTACAGATTGCAATGTGTGCTCGGCATCAGGTAAATGCCCCACAAAAAATAAATCTACCAACGCAAACACACTTTCCATACTCATTTCAAGAATCATTGGTATGGCCAGCATAATAATCGCTTTGCGTAAACTGCCTTGCGTGTAATCCATTTCTACTCCTTTGATAGAATTTACAGCAAGCGTTAGAAATCCCTTTGACTTATAGGTTAGTCGTCTCAACATTTTAATTTGGTTTTAAATTTCTTGTTATATTAAAATCTTCAAATACGGGCGGGCAATAAAAAAACCCCGTTGATAGCGGGGCTGTTATAGTCAGTTAGTAACAGTTGTGGTTAGCTGAAATAAGCTGCTATGCCCGCAATCGGATTGTTTGCCTGGACGAAATTTATTCCCCAGGTATCATCCTTTTGTATATATGAGCATAACATTTTCACTGTTTAATTTTTTTAGAGACGCGAAGTTGAGGGTATTTTTATTACCTGCAAATTTTTTTAAGGATTTTTTTAGATTTTTTTTATTAGGGAATGCTAGCCTATATAAATAAATTATTAAATCAATATTGATTGGTGCTTAACAAAACCAATGTGCAGGCCTGTATTGGCTGTATATTATTCTCAAGTGCAAGTTTAGCCAGCTCTTCATTTTCAGCGCCGGGATTAAAGATGATCCGTTTAGGATGCAGCGAGAGAATATAATCGTAATACTGTTTTTGATTCTGGGCGTTCAGGTAAAGTGTTACCGTATCCACATCTTCTACATTAAAGGTTTCATTTACTATATCAATATCATTTATCTGCCCTTTTCTTTTACCGATAGGTATTACGGTATGCCCATGCGCTGCCAGCCTGCCGGTTGCAAGATTGCTGTAACGTGCGGGATTGGGAGATGCGCCTAATACTACAGTTTTTTTATTCATAATGCAAATTATAAATATTGTAAAAGTCCGAAAATGTTTGATGAAAGATTTGTTGTTAAACCTTTACATTTGCGCCAAATAATGGCCCTGTAGTTCAATGGATAGAATAGAAGTTTCCTAAACTTTAGATACAGGTTCGATTCCTGTCGGGGCTACTTACTTCACCGGAAGGCATGTTTTAATATTTGCTTTCCGTTTTTTTTTGCTAAACCTCCACTCCTGGGAACATTCTGCCAGGTATTATAAACAACCCTGCAGATTACGGCACACTTCTAAAATAAAGCTTTATTATCTTTTTTGTACAATCAATATTGATACCAGTTTAATGGAACAGTGAGTACCGAAAAAGGGCGAAATCGAAAAGTAAACCGGCAGGATAAGACCTGGTTATATTCCGGATGCTTAATCTCATTTAATTAAAAAATTTGAACCACATCATAAAAAAATTTCCCGCCAGGAATGGCAGGAAATTTTCAACCCTAAACCCTTAAAAAACTAAGCTACGAACAAGTTCGCAAATATTCAAATGAATTTACAGGGTCAAGAAAAAACGTGCGCTCAGGCATATATATAAAATGCTAAAAAGCTCAGGAACAAATGCGATATTTTAAGCTTTGGGTAAATTCCATGCTGCTTTTTATTAATCGTTTTTAATTGCAAAGAATCAAGCTTGCGCAATAACGAAGGCAGCGTTATTTGTTTCATATTTATATAACCGCAGTTCTTCATCATTGCCATTGTGCTTCTTATTATTTTGCTGTCTGAACTTTGCATACGCACACGTGACATAGTATCTTCCGGGCTTTTCATTCTAAGTGCATCTGCTCCCAACGCATACAGTTTTAATACATCGAATGCTGTACTAATGTATGTTGCCGCAATAACTTTAATTTCCTTTTCCAATCCATACATCTCTAAAGTTTTTGATACAAACAACAGCGCTTCATATAAATGCATGCCGGCGCTTTCCGAAGAATTACTTTCATTAGAATCTTCTATAACCATATAATCAGGTATAATGCCCGTTTTGCGAAATGCATAGCATATTTCATGAAATGATTTTTTACTGCCGATGCAAAGCCTTATACCAACGGGCTTTCCGCCGGAAAGCTGCCTCAGCGAATCTATAAACATTGCCATACCTTCTGCGGTACTGAAAGCCGTATGCATGGCAATTGATGAACCCGCGACATGACTTGTTCCGGCACAAGATAAAGCCAGGTTTAACTCTATCATTTTCACAACCGGCTGCATGGCGTTTGCGCTGAATATCTCCGGGTTAAAGTTAGCGTTACCATTGCTGCAGCCCGGATAGCCCGGCACAATCTGCCATATTATATCGTTTGCAAAACCGGCATTAAGTTGCTGTGAAGAATTTTGCCGGTT
>JAEWJV010000425.1 GCA_023386395.1 Bacteroidota bacterium | reverse complement strand
CCAATTATTAAAGCAGCAGTATGAATGTATAATAGTTGATGAGACACACAGAGCAAGAAGAAAGAATTTAGGAAGAGGAAAAGAAAACGATCCACCTCAACCTAATAATTTGATGGCTTTTCTTTTAGAGATAGCGAGAAAAACAAAAAGCATGTTACTTGCTACCGCAACTCCGGTGCAAATACATCCCATAGAAGCTTGGGATTTGTTGTATATACTTTCTCAGGGGAATGATTTTGTTTTGGGCAATGACTTTAGCATGTGGCAAAGAGAAAAACTCAAGGGAATTTATTTAATTACCGGTAGGGAAGAATTAGATAATGAAGCACAAAAATGGGATTGGTTACGTAATCCATTTCCACCGGCAGATGAAAAGCCACAGACGTTTGGCAGGCTTCGCAGATCATTAGGGATGAACAAGTCAGACTTTACAATCAAAGGGAATCTATCATCAATACATAATTTGTCTCCACAGGATCAAAGCACAGTCCGCTTAATTTTTAGCGATGACTTTATTAAAAATAGCAATCCATATATCCGGCATATTATCAGACGGGAAAGAAGGTACTTGGAAACAACCATCAATCCTGATACAAATCAGCCTTATCTAAAGCCGATAATCGTTTCGTTATATGGCGAAGAAGTAGACGAAGGCTTACAGTTATCAACGCATCTTTCCGATGCATATAATCTTGCAGAGGAATTTTCTCAATTATTAGCACAAAGGGTAAAAAGCAGTGGGTTTATAAAAACAATGCTTCTACGTAGGGTTTGCAGTTCTATGTTTGCCGGTCTTTCAACAGGTATAAAAATGTTGAATAACTGGGTGAATGAAACAGAAGACGAAGAAGATGATGATTTATATGATGACGAAAATGGCTTCGCTGATAAAGAAGAAGGAGCATTCAAGAATTTAACCAGAGAGGAGAAGGAATGTCTGGAGCGATTCGTTCGCATATTGGAAGAGCATCAGGAGAAAGACCCCAAATATGATTTATTAAAAAGCATTCTTACAGAAAAATATATAAAAGAACCCTGGCTTAACAGAGGTTGTATTGTTTTTTCTCAATACTTCGATACCATTAAATGGATGAGTGATCATTTCGCAAAAGAATTTCCTGCAATCAGTTTTGGATTATATGCAGGCAGTGATAAATCAGGCATATATGAAAATGGCTTTTTTCATCGAAAGACAAAGGAAGATATAAAAAAGATGGTTCGTACTAAACACCTGAAATTATTGTTTGGTACAGATGCGGCAAGTGAAGGATTAAATCTACAAGCGTTAGGGACTTTGATAAATCTTGACTTGCCATGGAATCCTACTCGTTTAGAGCAAAGAAAAGGGCGTATTCAGCGAATTGGTCAGGAAAGAGAGCAAGTGTTCATTTATAATATGCGATATAGAGGCTCAGTAGAAGATAGGGTTCATCAGTTGCTTGCAAATCGGTTAAAAAGCATACAGGACATTTTTGGTCAAATACCAGATACATTGGAAGATGTGTGGGTGGAAGTCGCTCTAAATAAAATAGAGCAGGCTGAAAAACGTATTTCAGAATTTTCAGAAAATGATATACACCCATTTTATAATAAATACCAGAATAACGAAATGGTAAAACCGATCGATTGGGAAAGTTGTACGCAGGTTTTGGATAGTTATGAAAAGAGGAAGTATTTAATGCAGGGATGGTGAAATTGAATTTATAAAAATAAATGAATACTGAATGCTTTGAACTTAATATAATGACAATGCTCAACCAAACCTTACATTTCAACATCTTAACCTTTGATCTTCCAAGCGAAGCTCAAACCTTTTATTTTAGTTTAGAAGAAACTGAAAAATGTCGTCGCATTCATAGATCAGCATTCCCAAATGACGTAGAAGAAATCTTTCCCGGAATCACTGAAAGCAATACAGATTTTATTTACACAACATTCGATTATGCAAGAGAAGATTTTATTCCTTTAGAAATAGATTTTAAAACTGAAAATCAAAACCTGATTCGCAAATTTTATAATCGCAGAATCAATTACTTTTTTAAAAAAGAAAAAGAACAAATCGTAAGAGTCGGCTTCATAGGTCAAAATCAAATTTGGGTTAAATCAAAAAAATTCTCTGATGATAAGTTTACAATCTTTCAAAAATTTTCAATCAAACTGCAATTCAATAATGTTAGCAATTATCCTGAATTAATCATTTCTTACGATGGCAAATCAAGAATGCTTAACACAAGCATAGAGGCGTTATCAAGAAAAGTTTCACCCTCACATTTTAAGTGGGTTATAAAAGAAAATAATCTTTATCAATATGAAGATTTAATCAAGCATGATGAACCCGATTATGATATAACTTATCCTGTTATCAACTTTGAACTTGAAAGAGATTTAGGAATTGAAATATTAGAAAATAAAAGAGAAAATCGCTACAAAACCTACAAAGATTTGATTGACCTTTTTTATTCATTTTATTTAAATACTGAAGAATTTAAAAAACATATACCTATACATGATGGCGGTTTTTTAAGAGTTTCGGAAGACCTGATTTCTTTTGTTGATGATGCAAGTAATACTTTGGCATTTCAAAAACCTAACACTGGCAGAACACCAAAAAAAGAATTTCCTTATAAAAAACCATATTTAAAATGCCAGTATCCAAACGTGCATTTGTTTTTTATTTATCATAAAGATGATCAACATACAAAAGATAAATTACAAACATATTTGGAAAACGGTTTAGGTCATTATAAAGGCTTAACCAGTTATGCAGGCATTCTTTTTCATCCTGACGAATCAATGAATATTTGCTTTGAAAACAGGTATAATCCATTACCTGAAATTCAGCAATTTTTCGAACCAATTCTTTTTGCTAATTCTTCAATAAAATATCTCGCAATCTATTTAACACCTTTCACAAAAGCAGAAACCAGGAGACAGGAAACAAAAATTTATGTACGATTAAAAGAACTTTTGTTAGCAAGAAATATTGCTTGCCAATTTGTAGAACCCGAAACAGTGGAAGCTCCTAATGAGGGGTTTAAATGGAGTTTAACAACGATGTCTGTTGCCATCTTAGCTAAGCTGGGCGGTATTCCCT
>JAEWJV010000414.1 GCA_023386395.1 Bacteroidota bacterium | reverse complement strand
ATCTTTCCCTGTCCAACTATTCCATGTTAGAAATATTGTTTTTCGTACTGTTAGGAACAATACTTATTTCAGGCATTTATCCTGCAATGTTATTGTCATCGTTCAATCCTTTGGGCGCCGTGCGTGATAAAAGTTTTTTGGGTATTAAAACGTCTTCATTCAGAAAATCATTGGTCGTTCTTCAATTTGCCATCTCGTTCATATTGTTAGTCGGCACAATTGTAATGGGAAAGCAAATGAAATATATAAGCAATAAAGATTTGGGTTATGATAAGAACTATGTTTTTACTGTTTCATTCCCCAAAGAAGCGACGAAAAATGCTGATGCAATAGAGAATGAATTGCTATTGCAAAAGAGCATATTAAATGTTTCATTTAGCGGCGCAAGCGACATTACCAATGTAACAGAGGTTTCGGGAGATATTATGTGGGATGGAAAAAAAGACAACGTTCCGTTTCTGCTTTGGCGCGTACAGGCAGATAAAAACTTCATACCTACGATGAAATACCGCTTTATTGCAGGAACAAATTTTACGGGAACGCCTTCTGACAATAATAAATATATTTTGAATGAAACCGCTGTGAAAGCTATGGGTTTGAAACCTCCTTATGTCGGAACAAAAATTGGCTATGGTAAGGCTGATGGAGAAATATCAGGTGTTGTAAAAGATTTTAATTTCAAATCGCTGAAAGATCCTGTTGCGCCTTTGATAATAAGAACGTCCGGATTGAAAAACATTTTATACGTACGCACAACAGGTGCCGGCGCGCAGGCAGCCATCAAAGCCGTAGCATCGCAGTATAAAAAATATGCAAGCAATGCACCCTTCTCTTACGATTTTCTTGATAAGACTTTCGAATCGCATTATCAATCGCAACAGCGTACAGGCACGCTGTTTACAACTTTTGCAGCGATAGCTATTTTTATTTCATGTCTGGGTTTGTTTGGATTAGCCACTTATACGGCGCAGGTAAAGACCAAAGAAATCGGCATCAGAAAAGTGCTTGGTGCAAGTGTTGGCAGCGTTGTGCAATTGATCAGTAAAGATTTTTTGAAATTGGTAATTATAGCAGCTGTAATCGCAACACCGTTAGCTTATTGGGCAATGAACAAATGGCTGCTGGATTTTGCTTACCGGATAAATATATCATGGTGGATGTTTGCTGTAGCAGTTATAGTTATTATGTTGATTGCATTGATAACAGTAAGTTTCCAGGCAATAAAAGCAGCGATTGCAAACCCTATGAAAAGTTTGAGAACGGAATGAATTAGCTAACGGCTAATGGCTAATAGCTATTAGCTCAAACAAAAACCTATGTTTAAAAATTACTTCAAAACAGCTATCAGGAATTTTAAGCGCAATACCAGTTATGCGCTTATTAATACATTAGGTTTAGCGGTTGGCATTGCAGCCTGCCTGCTTATCTTTTTAGTGGTGCAGTTTGAAAGCAGCTTCGATAATTTCCATCCTAAGAAAAGAAGTATCTATCGTGTAAGCACCGAATTTAATAACCAGGATGGAAAAAGTTATTCTGCAGGCGTTGCTTTTCCTGTTGCCACAGCTTTGCGTGTTGATTTTCCGCAGATAAAAGAAGTGGCTTCAATTTACAAGGCCGGCGGGCAAATAACCGTTAATGATGAATCAAACCAGGAGAAAAAGCTGCAGGAAGATAATTTCTTTTATGTTGAGCCGGAGTTTTTCAGCATGTTCAACTTTCCTGTTCTTGCAGGTGATATAACAACCGCATTGACAGATCCGGGCAGCGCCTTTCTTACGCAGGCAACAGCGGAAAAATATTTTACTAACTGGCAGTCCGCTATTGGCAAAACCATTAAATATCAAAACAAGGCTTTGTTTACGGTCAGAGGTATTTTAAAAAATATTCCGAATAATTCTGACTTTCCTTTAAGCGTTGTGGTTTCTTATGCTGCGCTTAAAAATACCGGCATTAGAAACAATCTTGATGATTGGATAAGCACATATGGCAGCGCTTACACATTTGTTACATTGCCGGCAGGCTTGCCTATGGATCAATTTAATACCCGGCTAAAAACGTTTGCTAAAAAACATAAGTCTGCAGAATATGTAAGTGACGTTTTTGTAGCACAGCCGCTTTCTGAATTGCATTATGACGACAGGTTTGGAAATTTTAATAGCCATACGTTCAGTCATTCATTGATAACCGCATTATCAGTAATAGGTATTTTTTTAATTGTGATTGCCTGCGTAAACTTTATAAATCTTGCAACAGCACAGGCGGTAAACCGCTCGAAAGAAGTTGGTGTAAAAAAGGTTTTAGGAAGCAGCCGCAAACAACTGGTAATGCAGTTTTTGGGTGAAATTGCTTTCATTGTTTTGATTGCATTAATAATAGCCATTGGCCTGGCTGCAGCAACGTTACCGTTTTTAAATGCATTGCTCGAAACGCACATGCGTATAAACTTTGCGTTAAACCCTTATCTCATACTATTTGTTTTTGTAACCGGTATTATAGTTACGCTTTTATCCGGTGTTTATCCTGCCATTATTTTATCGGGTTTTAAACCTATCACTGCATTAAAAAATAAAATAACGGCTACTATGGTTGGTGGTATCTCGCTGAGAAGAGCATTGGTTATTTTACAATTTACAATTGCGCAAGTACTCATTATAGGAATGTTCATTGTTGTTAGCCAGATGAATTTCTTCAGAAATACATCACTTGGTTTTAATAAGGCCGCTATTATAAATGTTTCGGTTCCGGGCGACAGTACAAGCAAATCAAAAATAGATTATCTACGCAACCAGCTGTTGGCAAACACCAATATTAAGAATGTCAGTTTTAGTTTTGAAAGCCCCTCTTCACAAAGCAACTGGAACAGTGATTTTAAATATAATCATTCAAATAAAAACACAGATTTCAGTGCGAATTTAAAATGGGCTGATGCTGATTATTTTAAAACATACGGACTGCAGTTTGTTGCGGGCAGGCCATATTATCCCGGTGATACGGTGCGTGAATTTGTGGTGAATGAAACGCTGCTGCGAAAATTGGGCATTATCAATCCTAACGATGCTATCGGTAAGGAAATTAGTTTTTGGGATGGCGATAAAGTTGGAACCATAACTGGCGTCATAAAAGATTTTAATAGTTATTCGCTGCGCGAAGCAATAGCCCCGGTGGTTTTAAGCACATGGAAAGATGTCTATCATACTATTAATATAAAAATAAAACCAGGCTCAGAAAAAACCGTTTTGCCTTACGTGCAAAAGTTATGGACAAGCACTTTTCCTGATTATGTATATGATTATAAGTTTCTCGATCAAACAATAGCGAACTTTTATAAACAGGAGAATGAACTTTCGCAACTATATAAAATTTTTGCAGGCATAGCAATCTTTATCAGTTGCCTGGGTTTATATGGTTTGGTTTCGTTTATGGCAATGCGGCGCACAAAAGAAGTTGGCATACGCAAAGTGCTTGGTGCATCTGCACGCAGCATTATTTATTTATTGTCGAAGGAATTTACGGTGCTTATTGTTATTGCATTTATTGTTTCTGCGCCAGTAGCGTATTACATTATGCACCGGTGGTTACAGAATTATACATATAGAATTCCGTTGAGCGCTTCCATATTTATCCTTGCAATTATCACTTCCATAATAATTGCCTGGCTAACGGTTGCAAACTGTGCAATAAAGGCTGCATTAGCCAACCCCGTGAAGAGTTTACGAACGGAATAAGTGGTTTGGAACTTTAAACTTTTAAATAAATTATAGAAATTTACGCAACAACCTGGTGCGTGATAACCTAATTATTTCAACAATAAACTCATACTATGGTAAAAGCATTTTTCCGGATCGCTGTCCGCAACCTCTCAAGAAACAAGGTTTATTCTGCTGTTAATATTATTAGTTTATCCATTGGGCTTGCAGGTTGCCTTATTGTTGCCAATATGGTTATTGATGATCTTTCTTACGATAAGCAGTGGAAAAATGCTGCCAATATTTACAGGGTGACGCGTGCGGATAAGGCTACAGGGAAAAGAGTCCCCGTGGTATTAGCAGGAACGGGGCCTGAGATGGAAAAGAGTTTTCCGGAAATAGAAAGTACCTGCCGGATAACAAAAGGCAATAAGTATTTCAGCAAAAACAGCCACGATAAAATGGAAGTAAGTTGCATTATTACCGATGCTTCCATTTTTAAAATCTTTGATTTCAGATTTCTTGAAAATTCAACGTTGACAGGGAAGAGCGGTTATAACAGTGTTATCATTACAAAGAAAACAAAGGATACTTATTTTGCTGACACCGATCCTGTAGGAAAACCAATCACCGGTTTAATGGCCACCGGTGAAACAGATTCGGCACTCTATATTGTAACCGGCATAATTGAAAGCATTCCTTATAATTCTCACCTGCGGGCTGAGGCAGTTGTTATAAAACAATTTGCAGCAAAAGATAACCAGCTTTCAACCTGGGGTGCCGGTTATGCTTATCCTTTATATGTATTGCTGAAACCAGGAACAAATACAATAAATTTTGAGAAGAAGGTTAACGGCTGGTATAAAACAAAAATCAAGGAGCGTGAACCGGATATACTTGGATTTCAGCCTTTAAAAGATGTGTACCTGCATTCCGATTTTGCGAAAGGATATCAGCCTGTTATCGGAAGCATGAGAAATGTTTACATATTCTCTGGCATTGCCATTATTTTATTATTAATTGCCTGTTTTAATTTCATTAATCTAACCACGGCAAGCGCTTTAAAAAGAATGACGGAAACCGGCGTGCGCAAAGTATTAGGCGCAAGCAGGTTTCAGCTTATAATACAGTTCCTGTTTGAATCACTTTTATTCTTTATTATATCTTTTATACTGGCTATACTATTTTACAGGCTTTCAATAAACGGCATAGAAACTTATATCGGACACAAGCTTACAATAAGCTTCGTTGAAAACATTACATTATTAGGTGCTGCATTTTTTGTTTTGCTGGTTGTCTGTATATGTACAGGGTTATACCCGGCAATGGCGCTGTCACGAACAAAAATGGCGGTAGTACTGAAGGGAAAAACTGTAATACAAACAGGAAACGAGTGGCTAAGAAAAGCCCTTGTGGTAGGCCAGTTTTCCATAGCCATAATCATAATTATTGCGGCAATAGTAGTAAGGCAACAGCTTTTCTTTTTAAATCATACAGAGCTCGGATACGACAGGCAAAACTTATTGAAAATAGATTATACAAACTGGGGCACCAGCGGTGCTGCATTTAAAGAAGAAGTAAAGAAAATAGCGGGCGTGGAAAATGCAAGTATTTCAAGATGGAGCCCCGGCGACGGTGGTGGTTCTAGGACGATGAAGGCTGATGATCCTGAAAGAAAAGGAAAACAGTTAGATGTATGGTTTATTGAAGGAGATATAGACCTTGTATCAACCTTAAAACTTCATTTGGAAAAAGGCCGGTTGTTGAATAATTCGTTTGCTGCCGATGCGCCCAATAAAACTGCTTTATATAAAAAGGCGTTATTTGATTCATTATCTGAAGTTGAAGATCATCAGTCTTTAATAATCTCACATTATGCTGCGCAGGTATTTGATTCTGTAAAATTCGGGCAGCCTTTGCCAAATTTTTCCGGCGTGCCTGTTGGCATTGTAAGCGATTTCCATAATGAATCATTACGAACTGTAATGAAGCCCTGTGTTATAAGAGGCAACAACAATATCAGCTATGGCAACATGCTTATCCGCATTTATCCCGGTACAGAAAAACAGGTTATTGCTGCAATAAATAAACTGTGGAAGCAATATTATCAATCGCAAACCTTAAACTGGGAATGGGTAGCAGCCTCTTTGGAAAATCAATATAAAGCAGAGCAAAAAATGCAGCAATTGTTTTTCTTCTTCAGCTATTTGTCTGTATTCCTTGCCTGCATGGGCTTGTTTGGTTTGGTAAGCTTTGCTACAGAAATTCGCACCAAAGAAATAGGCATACGCAAAGTATTGGGTGCAACCGCGGCAGTTATTACCATAATGATCTCCAAAGATTTTCTGAAACTTGTTGCTGCTGCTATTCTTTTTGCTGCGCCTGTTGCCTGGTGGCTTATGCATCAGTGGTTGCAGGATTACGCATACAGAATTTCCATTAGCTGGTGGTTTATTGTAACGGCAGGTATAATAACTGTTATAATCGCTTTCATTACGATAAGTTTCCATACTATAAGAGCTGCATTGGCCAACCCGGTGAAAAGTTTGAGAACGGAATAAACGGGTTGGAAGATTTAAGTCTGAGAAATTTAACCGGGCTTCATTTTTCCAACAATTATTGCCTGCAAAATAAATATTCAACCACTTATCTGTTTACTGCCAGGTGAATTGAAAAAGCTTTGTAAGTTGGAGTGGTATAACCGCAACCGGCAAGACTGTATGAAAAAATCTTTAAACAGATGTATTGCAATTTTAGCTGCATCGCTTTTTATCAATCATGTATATGCACAACAATTCTGCAGAACACCCGATAAAACGAATTTTATATCCGCAAAGCCAGTAAGTAATGCGCCTGCTGTTAAATGGAAATTCAAAACCAGCGGCCATGTCTTTGCATCGCCTGTTCTTTCCGGCAATATGCTGATTACAGGCTCCTGCGACAGTAACCTTTATGCTTTAAATAAAACTGATGGCGCCGTTATATGGACATTTAAAACCGGCAGTGAAATACGATCATCTGTTGCCATAGATAATAATATGGTTTTCTTTATAAGTTCAGATGGTATTTTTTATGCGCTTGATGCAGCAACCGGCAGGCAGCAATGGCAATTTAAAACCGGTGGTGAAAAAGTGTATGATGCATGGGATTATTACCAGTCATCACCTGCTGTTAACAATAATCATGTTTATTTCGGTTGCGGCGACGGTTACCTGTACGCATTGAACCAGCTATCCGGCGAACTGCTGTGGAAATATAAAACAGGCGGTATTGTTCATGCATCACCAGCAATTGCAGATGGTGCCGTTCTCGCAGGCAGCTTTGATGGTCTCTTTTATTGCATTAATGACGATGGAACGCTGCGCTGGAAATTCAACACAATCGGGGAGCATAATTTCCCGTTGGGCGAAGTACAATTTAATGCAACCGTTAACGACAGCACGGTGTTTTTTTGTTCAAGGGATTACAATGTATATGCATTGAAAATAAGAGATGGCAGCGGCCATTGGGTATACCATCAGCCCGGAAGCTGGACAAGTGTGCCAAGCCTTTCAGGAAAACGGTTAATTGTCACCATGTCTGATTCGCACAACATACTTGCTTTGGGAAAAACTTACGGGTTTAAATTGTACGATACGCCGGTGCCTTTAAATGTTTTTAGCAGCGCATCATTAAATGATAGCACTGCTTATTTTGGTTGCATTGATGGAATGATTTATCAACTCGATATTATTTCAGGCAAAGTTTCAAAACTCTTTCAGACCGATCTCAGCAAACAACATTACCATGATTTTATGGATAACTCGGATAAAATAAGAGCGGACATAATTGAAAAATATAAAGACGATGCAACGCCGCTTTATACAGAATTCCTGAAGATGGGAAGCATTTTTTCAACAATATGGATAGATGATGGCATGCTTTACTTTGGCAGCGCAGACGGGCACATTTATGCGTTGGGATAATTAAACTTTTTTTATGCAGGCACATGTAAAAATGAAGATTGATAACAATTAAACAAAGCTCATCATGTTAAAAAACCTTGTGCTTGTTGCATTGCGCAACTTAAAAAGAGATAAATGGTACAGCCTTTTGAATATTCTCGGGCTCGCCATTGGCATTTCATTCAGCCTGTTATTATTATTCTATATTATTGATGAATTAAGTTACGACCGCTATAATGAAAAGGCTGACCGCATCTACCGTGTAAACGCCTATGTAAAAGAGCTTGATAAAGACACAATGCGATGGGCTATAACGCCTTTTCCAATGGCGGAGGCTTTAAGCAAAGATTATCCTGAAGTGGAAGAAGCAGTTCGTTTTGTAGGCGCTGGTGGTGGCAATGATATTATGTATAAAAACGGCGACCAGCGTTTATATGAGAACAAAGTGTTTTTTGTTGACAGTAATATATTTAAAGTTTTTACGCATAAGTTTATTGAAGGCAATCCAAAAACAGCATTGGTAGCGCCAAACTCAATGGTGCTTACACAATCTGTTGCCGAAAAGTTTTTTGGAAGAAATAAAAGCTATGTTGGAAAAACGCTGGAGAATGTTAACGGCGATGTATATAAAGTAACGGCGGTTATAAAGGACGTTCCAAAAAACTCACACCTTCTTTTCAACATATTAATTTCAAGAAGTTCGTTGCCTGCTGACTTTGCGAGTAACTGGGGCGGCTTTGGTTTTTATACCTATGTTTTGCTTAAGCCAAATACAAATGCCGCCAGCTTCGAAAAAAAATTATTGGCTGTTTATGATAAATACCTTGCTTCCATATTTGCACAGTTCAATATAAAAATGCGCTTTGGCATTATACCCGTTACAGCCATCCATCTGCATGCTGATACAGCCAATGAGCCGGAAGAGCTGGGCAGCATGTCATACATCTACATCTTTGCAGCAGTAGCATTTTTTATGTTGTTAATTGCCTGCATTAATTATATGAACCTTACCACAGCGCGTTCTGCAAGACGGGCAAAAGAAATAGGTATAAGAAAAGTAGCGGGCTCTACGCAAAAACAATTAGTGGCACAGTTTCTTGTTGAATCTGTTGTAACAGCCTGCTTTGCTTTGCTATTGAGCATCGGCATTATTGCATTGCTGTTGCCGGCTTTTAACACCATTTCCGGCAAGTTTATTTCATTCACTACATTATTGCAACCAAAAACATTATTGATAATATTAGGTGTTGCCGCATTTACAGGTTTGGCAGGTGGAAGTTATCCCGCATTCTATCTTTCAAAATTCAACCCTGTAAACATTCTTAAAGGCAGCCTTTCAAAAGCATCCGGCAATGTAACACTGCGGCGTGTGGTGGTTGTGGTGCAATTTTCAATTGCCATGATAATGCTCATATGCACCTGGGTAGTATATGGCCAGTTAAAATATTTGCGCAATAAAGACCTTGGCTTTAATAAAGAACAGGTAATGAACCTGAGGATTAATGGCCCCAACATGCGCAGCAAGATTACTGCGTTTACTAACGAGATGCGCAATATGCCGCAGGTATCAGGTGTTAGCACAGCACAGGCGGTGCCGGGCCAGAATATTAACCTGCAACTGTTTTCCGTGCAATCAAAAAACGGTTTTGTTGAACAGGGTGTAAACAATTATGCCATTGATGAAAATTATATTAACACGCTTGGAATGAAAATGGCAAAGGGCCGCAATTTTACAGGCCTCTCCGATACGTTGCGCAGCATTATTGTAAACGAGAAAATGGTGCAGCAATTTGGATGGGGGGATAACGCTATTGGCAAGCGTGTAAAGTTTGCAGGCGATACCTCAGGCAATTATCTTGAAGTGATAGGCGTGGTGATAGATTTTAACCAGCAATCATTGTATAATCCCATTGCGCCGCTTATGCTTTTTTACCAGCCGGTAAGCAACGGCGTACAGCTAAAGCTGAATGCACAGAATATAACGCCTGTTGTTAAATTAATTGAAAGCACATGGAAAAAAATATTTCCCGATATAGTTTTTCAATATACTTTTCTCGACCAGGATTTTGATTCGCAGTATGCCGCAGATCAAAAACGTGGTAAAATATTTACGGCATTTTCAATTCTTACCATTGCCATTACCTGTCTTGGTTTATTGGGATTGATTGCGTTCACCACACAACAACGACAGAAAGAATTAAGCATACGAAAAATTATGGGTGCAGGCGTGGGGCAGATCGTGCCGCTTGTTACAAGGAATTTTATTGCCTTGGTTGGTATCTCCTGCCTCATTGCTTTCCCAATCGCCTACCTGTTTATGGATAAATGGCTGAACATATTTCCATACAATACAGGTTTATCGGCAACACCGTTTTTATTATCTGCATTAACGGTATTGATCATTACAATGCTCACCGTAAGTTTTCATGCGGTTAAAGCCGCAACGGCTAACCCTGTAAAAGCGTTACGAAGTGAATGATGAATGTGAATGATAAAAATTGAATGAGAGCAGTTAAAAGCTCGCAGCTATTCGACTATTCTCCTTTAAACACCGGTTTTCTTTTTTCAAGAAAAGCCTGAACGCCTTCTTTAAAGTCGCAGGTATCAGCCGCACGCTGCTGCAGTTTATCTTCATTGGAAAGCTGTTCATACCAGGTGTGGCTCAATGCCCAATTTAATGCCTGCTTGGTAAACCATAAACCGCGGGTGGGCATGGCAGCAAGTGTTGCAGCGAGCTTCTTTGCCTCCACATCAAAAACATCATCTGCAAATACTTTATAGATCATGCCCAGGCGCTCTGCTTCATCTGCGCTTACTTTATCGCCTGTCATCATTAAAGCACTTGCTTTTTGCCAGCCGATTAATCGTGGTAACATAAACGTTCCACCACTGTCGGGTATTAAACCAATTTTGCTGAATGCCTGTATGAATGATGCTGATGCTGTTGCAACAATTATATCACAACATAAAGCTATGTTGGCGCCGGCGCCTGCAGCAACGCCGTTTATGGCAGCAATAACAGGCTTTTCAAGCTTGCGGATTTTTGAAACAATGGGATTGAATTGTTCCCTTAAAATCATATTCATTTCCCTGGAGTCTGAAACTTCGGCAAGATCCTGACCGGCGCAAAAACCTTTTCCGTTGCCCGTTATATAAACACAACGTACTTCTTTTGAATCATTGCATTCATCCAATTTTTCCTGGAGCAACAAAGCCATTTCGCGGTTAAATGCGTTTAGTTTTTCGGGACGGTTTAATGTTATAAAACCAATGTTGTCCTTTACTTCAAACAGAATAGCTGACATAATTAAAACAAATAATTTGGTCAAATAATTTTGAAAATAAAGTGCGAATTAATGACATTTAAAATAATCGAACGGTTCCAGGCAATCATCGCATTTATATAATGCTTTGCAGGGCGTGGAGCCGAACCGGCTTACGAGATGTGTGTGATAGGAATTGCAATGCGGGCATTGTACGGCTTCATCTTTTTGAAATGCTTCAAGTGTGCAAACCTGCTGTTTTATATTAGGCGGTGCAATACCGTATGCTTTTAATTTTTGTTTGCCGGCCTGCGTCATCCAGTCGGTTGTCCAGGCAGGAGATAAAATGGTTTTTATTTCAACGTTATTAAAACCATGTTCCAGTAATACAAGCCTGATATTTGTTTTAATTACATCCATTGCCGGGCAGCCGGTATAGGTTGGCGTGATGCAAATAGTTAAACCACCTTCAGGTGGTTTTTGAACAGCATCAAATATTTCAATCTTTCTGATAATGCCTAAATCAATAATTGACAATACAGGCACTTCAGGATCGGTTACCGTTTCCAGTATCTGCTGTATGGCATCTTCCGTTATATCTTTTTCACGAATCATAATAACTTCCTTCGGGGCTTACCAGGTTGAATTGGGATAGGCTCTTTGCATGAACTGCATTTCTGCAAGTATATAACCCAATTGTTCTGAATGAATGCCTTGCTTGCCGCCGGTTTTAGCAAACACATTTTGCGGTACCTGCAAAGTTGCTTCATTAAAAACGGGTAAAACTTTTTCAAACCATTTTTCTTTTAACGCGGAAACATCAACCGCAATATTTTCTTCAAGCAATGCTTCTTCATATGCTGCATTTATAAATAATTCATCAGTATAAGGCCAAAGTTCGTCAATTGCATTTTCCATGCGCTGGTGGCTTTCATCTGTTCCATCGCCCAAACGTATCACCCATTCACTGCTCCACCGCACATGGTACGCTACTTCTTTTAATGCCTTTACGGCTATGGCTGCAAGCCGCTCATCATGGCCATGCTGTAATTTTTCATACAGCAAATATTGATAGCTGCTGAAAAGAAATAAACGCAATAGGGTTTTGCCCCAATCGCCGTTTTCCTGTTCAGCAAGCAGGCAGTTTTTAAATTCGCGGCTGTCGCGGTGGTAAGCAAGCGTGTCTTCGGTAGCGGGCGGGCTGGTTGATAAGATGATTGGTTGACTGGTTGGCTGGTTGATAAGTTCGGCTGCGTATTGATAAAAATTTCTTGCCTGGCCTAAAATGTCTAATGAAATATTAGTGATGGCGATATCCTGCTCCAGTATTGGCCCGTGACCGCACCAGGCACTGTTGCGCTGCGCCAGGATGAGGGTGTTATCGGCGAGGTGGAGGGTGTAGCTGATTAGTTGAATAGTTGATTGGTTGATTGGTTGGTTGGTTAATTGATCAACTGATTTATCTGGTTGCAAATCATTATTTGTATTTCGAATAACAGGCATTGTTATAAATTTTTTCTCAGGTAAGCAATATATCCGTTCAGGAGCCTTTCAACTTCTTCAATCTTATTTTTGAAATAATTTAATTGGTCTTCAGTAATGTATTTACAGTCGAAGGCATCAATAAAATGATTATAGGTTTCCGATAATGATCCTCTTGCAATTACGCAAAAATGTAATTGATCTTTAAAAGTATATCTGCCATGCCCTTCAGCAACGGCGGCATTAATGCCTCTTGACGAACGTATAATTTGATCGGATAACCTGTATTTTTCTTCCGCTGGAAAAGACTCAGAGAGTTCTTTGATATCGTTATTCAAAACTCTTGCTTTCTTCCTTGCTTCAAGCTCGGTAAAACTTTTAAGTGAATTTTCATTCTTAAAATGTAGTTATACTTTTCAACTTCTCGACCAATCAACTATTCAACTA
>JAEWJV010000613.1 GCA_023386395.1 Bacteroidota bacterium | reverse complement strand
GGGCAGTGATCCCGCTTCCGTAGCTTTTGATGCCGTTCAAAGCGCTGTCTCCCGGAAATCGGATATTGTAATTATTGATACGGCAGGCCGCCTGCATAATAAAGCGCATTTAATGGAAGAACTTTCCAAAATCAAGCGCGTAACCCAAAAAGTTATTCCGGATGCACCGCATGAGGTGCTGCTTGTGCTCGACGGATCAACCGGTCAGAATGCACTGGAACAGGCCAAACACTTTACCGCAGCCACCGATGTTACTTCTCTTGCCATTACCAAGTTAGATGGTACGGCAAAAGGCGGCGTTGTGCTGGCAATTGCCAATCAGTTTAAAATTCCTGTAAAATATATTGGCGTGGGCGAAAAAATGGATGACCTGCTGCTATTTGATAAGCATGAATTCGTTGACAGTTTGTTTAATTTGGAGAAGGCATAAATTGTTTAAATTTGAATCATGTCAGTATTGATGAACAAACCTGAAACGCTTGTAGATGTGTACCGCCTTTTGCCGGAAGGCACGCCTATACAGGTTATCAATAATCAATTCTATATGAGCCCTTCACCAGCATTTGCACATTTCTCAATTGCAAGAGAAATATTTAGAAGTATTGACGCATACGTCCTTCAAAACAATTTAGGTGAAGCAATTTATGCTCCCGTTGATGTTTATCTTGGTGACAGAAATGCGATTCAGCCGGATGTTTTCTTCATAAGCAATGCTAACAAGCATTTTATTAAAAACGATGGTGTTTATGGGGCACCAGATATTATTGTTGAAATACTTTCTCCATCTAACAAGAATACAGATCTTATAAAAAAGAAAGCCGTTTATGAGCAGTTTGGCGTGCAGGAATATTTTATTGTAGAGCCTTCTGATAAATCTGTTTTAAGCTATTATTTAAAAGATGGGAAATACGCAGAACCCAAAAAACAAAAAGCCAGGTTTACCAGCAAAATATTGCGCAAGACATTTAGCTTTTAATTGAAAAGCTTTGCGCCGCTTCAATAATTATCTTTACTGTGGTGCAGCCAAAAACCTACATAGCGCATTTTGATCTCGATTCATTTTTTTACAGTGTAGAGGTTTTGAATAATCCTGAATTAGCGGGTAAAGCCGTAATTGTTGGCGGCAGCCGTGAACGTGGCGTGGTTACCACCTGCAGTTATGAGGCCCGTAAGTTTGGGGTGCATTCTGCCATGCCTATGAAAAAAGCGGTGGAGCTTTGCCCCCATGCCATTTTGGTACGCGGTTCTCATGGCCAATATGGCAAATTTTCTAAATGGGTTACGGATATCATTGCTTCCAAAGCGCCCAAATTTCAAAAAGCAAGCATTGATGAATTTTACCTCGACCTTACCGGTATGGATAAATTTTTCGATCCCTTTCAGTGGACAATCGAATTACGCCAACTGATAATGGATGAAACCAAACTTCCTATTTCTTTCGGGCTTGCCAGCAATAAACTGGTAGCCAAAATTGCCACCGACGAGGCCAAGCCCAATGGCTATCTTTTTATTCAGCATGGCAGGGAAAAGGACTTCCTGGCGCCGCTGCCTGTTAAAAAAATTCCTGGCGTTGGCACACATACTTTATCAGTTCTAAACGAAATGGGTATTGAACTGATCGGTGATATTCTCAGGCTTTCAAAGAACGAGCTGGAAAACCGGCTTGGCAAGTGGGGGCTTGACCTTTGGGATAAAGCACAGGGCCTGCATCACGGCAGCGTTTCAGAATGGCGGGAAGCCAAATCTATCTCTACCGAAAATACCTTTGAAACCAATACAAATGATGTTGAATTTCTTCTAAGCGAACTTATCCGCATGACCGAAAAAGTGGCTTTTGAATTGCGGCAGGATGAAAAACTTGCCGGCTGTATTGCGGTTAAAATACGGTATCCCAATTTTGAAACCACTTCCAAACAAACCGCGATAGACTATACTTTTCGTGACGATGAATTTATTCCCGTGGCAAAAGATCTATTTCATCAATTATACAAGAAAGGCATGCCTGTGCGGCTGCTTGGCGTGCGCCTTAGCGATTTTGCCAATATTACCATGCAGGGAAATTTGTTTGATGATGTTTCCCGCAAATCAAATCTTTACAAGGCCATCGATAACATTAAACTTAAATACGGGAAAACTTACCTGGCAAAGGGCCGGAGTATAAAATAGCATTAATAAAGCAGGTTGTATGCATCTATGGCTTACTTAATCAAAAACCTTACTGCCGGCAAACCAAAACACTGCCAGCCATATTAAACCTTTAATCAGGAAAAACAAAAAACCGGCCCAGCCAATGCGCTTAAGCCAAAGTTTAAAATTCCTTGTTTTTTTCTCCTTCACGGCAAATGCTTTAGAAACTGCAAAATTAAAGCACTCTTATAAGTGTGGATGTGAAAATTCAGGCAACAAAAAAAGCCATCCCGTTTTAAACGGAACAGCTTCTTAATATTTTAAATGCAAAAACTTATTTACCGGCGAGAAAATCTTTGATCTTGTCTTTGTGCACAATCGCTTCCTTAAAAGTATAAGCGCCTGTTTTAGGACTGCGCACAGTGCGGATTACTTTACTCCAGTTCTTAGCTTCTGCTGCGGCGTTCTGGTCTTTTGTTTTAATCGCCGTTTTTGCTGCTTTTGCCATGTTTGTACAAATTGATAAGTTGAATTGTTGATTAAGTTGATAAGTGCAAGGCGACATAAGTCAATCCTTTCCACCAATCACTGGTCAACAAACTATTTGATTTCTTTATGAACAGTAACTTTTTTCAGGATCGGGTTATATTTTTTCAATTCCAAACGCTCAGGTGTATTCTTTTTATTCTTGGTGGAAATATAACGGCTTGTACCCGGCAAACCGCTGTTTTTATGCTCTGTGCATTCCAAAATTACCTGAACCCTGTTTCCTTTCTTTGCCATTTGTAAAAGCTTTAAATATGATTACCGTTGGCCCTCAATTCTTTAATAACCGCAGCCAATCCTTTTTTGTTAATTGTACGAATAGCGTCTGTTGATACTTTTAAAGTCACCCACCTGTCTTCTTCAGCAAAATAAAAACGCTTTGTTTGAAGATTAGGTAAAAAACGGCGCTTTGTTTTTATGTTTGAGTGAGAAACATAATGGCCGCCCATTGGCTTTTTACCGGTTACTTCGCAAACTCTTGCCATAAATAATTTTTTTGGGACGGCAAAGGTAATAAACTGCAATCAATAAAACGCCATCATTACCAAAGTTTTTGCAAAAACTGCGTTTTTGATGGTTTTTTGGTTATCAACTGCAGAACACTATTCAACTTCGTTGCGTCGCACACTGCAACCGCAGCAAATTATTCAGCTCCGGTTTCCATTCAAAGTTGCAGCATAATTACCAACCGTATAAAAATTTCAGGTTTCTTTAATTCATCTGGAGCAAATTCATCGTATTTATCTTTGGAAAGCCTTACTGAAACACAACAAATAAAACCGGGCATGGTATTTTCCTGGCACGAGGAAAATGCAGATCCTGGCTTATTGAAAAATCAAACTTGTACGAATGAAAATATTACTCCTTTCCGATGTACACGATAACGTTTGGGCGCTGCAAACCATTTTGCAATCCGGCCACGCCGCAGAAGCCGATGTTTTAATTTGCTGCGGAGATTTATGCTCGCCATTTATTATAGACCTGCTATCGGCTTTCAAAAAGCCGGTGCATATTGTGCTTGGCAATAATGATTGTGATGTAGCCGCAATGACAGGCAAGCTTAGCAAATATCCCCATATTAAAATTCATGGCGAATATTACCGCGATGAGCTGGATAATAAAACCATTGCTGTAAACCATTATTCTGAAAAAGCGCAGAAACTACTGCAGTTACAGGCTTATGATATAGTTTGCTACGGCCACGATCATTCCATTTTTGCCCGGCAGGAAGGCAAAACCTTATTGCTGAACCCGGGTGCAGTAATGGGTTTTAATGCCATGCAGTTAAAAGATATTGATAGTTCTTTTATGGTATACAACACCCGCACGAATGCTGTTGATGCGTATCGCATTACACCAAAAGAAAGCAATGATATTTCCAAGTGGGATGAATATTGTATTGACGGCTCTTTCTAAGTTTATTCGCTTTGATAAACTGCATAATGCTTCAGCACTTTTACCTTCAGCTTATTATTGGCAAACGCAATCAGCTTCGATTCCCTGAACTTCTTTTCCTTATCTAAAAAACCAACAATGCATGAAGGATGAATGGAATCGCCTTTTACAATATCAACAGCAGGCTGAGTGCCGAAATTGGGCACACGCAAAGTGTCTTCCACTTTCATTTGTTTGTAAGAAATTTTTATAAGGTATCTGAAGGTTTGCCGTGTTTCATATAAACCGACTTTAAATTCATCCGTTGTTTCAAAACTTCTTATGGTTTCTGTATATGTCTTTATTGGCTGCGGGTTTATATTTTTTCTTTCCAAAGGAATGTTATCAGAGGTAAATACAACTGAATCTTCCTGGTTCTCTGGGCTTGTATCCGCAGAATTACAAGCCACCAATATGAATGCTAAAAAAAAGGGGTAAATGGTTCTCATGCTAATGATATTGTTGTAAAAATAAAAGAGGTTGCTTTTGCAGCAACCTCTTTTAAAAAAATATTTAGGAATTTATTACCTGGCTATAACCAGCTTTTGTGTGTGCTTATTGCCTTTTTCATCCATAACCGTTACCAGGTAAGTACCGGTAGCATAGCCAGA
Source organism: Bacteroidota bacterium (assembly GCA_023386395.1). Taxonomy (GTDB): domain Bacteria; phylum Bacteroidota; class Bacteroidia; order Chitinophagales; family Chitinophagaceae; genus Parafilimonas. The sequence goes on along the minus strand of JAEWJV010000613.1, from coordinate 1,310 downwards.
AACGTCAATAGACTGCAGCCCGGATTTTGCCGATTGCAATTGGATCTTTCTTTGTTGCAATACTTTGCCTTTCATATCGCTAACGAGTATAACAACATTACCGCTGTACCCGTTAAGTGAAATATTTGTTGAGTTGATTGCAGGGTTAGGCGACAGCTTAATTCCATTATCTGTTATAAATGCAGACGATGCGGCATCATCGCTGCCTGATGCGGCAATGGCAGCGCCATCATCATTTATAATTGTTCCGGTTGCTTCACCATCATTGATATTAGCGTTAACCGGGTTGCGAAGAATAACATTAAATGTCTCATCTGCTTCGTTAACCTTATCCCCTTTAATCAGCACCGGTATCTTTTGTGTTTTAGCGCCATTTTTTGGGAAGATTAATATTCCCGATGTTGCAAGGTAGTCGCTGTTTAATTTAGCAGTACCGGGTTTTACGGCAAAATTAACCGTCACTTTTTTCGAAGGTTTCTCGCTTAGTGTAACATTAAAATTCACAAGCTTATAACCATTATTTCCCTCTTTTACTGATTTATCAGCTATGGAAATTGAAAGCCCTGATGGTGGCACCTCAGCACAAACATCACTTGCTGTAGTAATGGTTAATTCCCATCCACCATTAAAATTACCCTGGTCAAGGCCGGAATAATCATCTACAACATACAGGCTCCATGTTCCATTTGGATCATCACCGCCAAATACGCCGTTCAAAGTTGCTGTTCCCGCTGTTGCAGCATTTTCATAAGGCCCTGCAGGAGCCGGTGCAGCAAATGCATCGCCTGCACCATAATTGGCAGGTTTGTAAGTGCCTGAAACAAGGCCACTTCCTGCAGGCATCAGGTTAGCGGCGTCATCATCTAATACCAGATCAATATTGGCCGTAGTATTTGAGGCTTCCATTACATCAGACATAATTACCATTTTCCTGCCCGTTGGGCTAACCAGCAATACATCCACATCTCCCGGCCATGTTTGGTTAAATTGTTTTAACCCCACTGTTATTTTGGTAACTTTTCCTGATAATCCTGTAACAGAAATATCTGAAGGATAAGGTGTTACCGAACCGGTAAGTGGTATTGTAACAGGACTTGTATTAGCGAATGTAGCCGGCGGATTAGGGGTGCCTGTAGTACCCAGCTTTAACGTATAGGTTACCGTACCAAGATCGTCACTGCCATCCTGCAGTGCAAGCGTAAGCGTTATGTTATCGCCGCAATTACCTTCGGCCTTGAATGTAAATGACTGCTCAACAGCATCTCCTGCATTTACAACGCCGTAAGATTGTGGCCCGCTTGGGTCGGTTA